>JBQGDD010000342.1:0-3410 GCA_052038845.1 Dyadobacter sp.
GTGGTATTATAAACGTATATGCAGAAATAGTGGGCTATGATAAAGCAGAGGCTATGAAAAGGACAGAGAATATATACAATACTACTCTTGAGATTTTCAATTTTGCCGAGGCTAATAATATCACTACGCAAAAAGCGGCAATGTCTATGGCGCAAAAACGTATAGACGACAGGAAAAAAGAAATGGCTAAATAATAGCTGGAAAAAATAATATTCTTAATTTTGCAAAGCGAAAGATAATTCTTTCGCTTTGTTAATTTTTAAAAGTTCTTATAAGCGGATGTTAAACAGAAGGCATATTCGTGTTAAAGTGATGCAGTCAATATATGCAATGCATCAAAACAATTCAGACAATCTTGAAAAAGAGGAAAAGTTTCTTTTTCAGAGTATTGAAAACATCCGGGAGTTATACCTTATTATGGTTTCTGCACTGGTTGAAATCAGGAACAGCGAGGAGGACTTTATTGCAAAGTCGTCTAAAAAACACCTTGCTACAGCCGAGGAGCGCAACCCTAACAGAAAGTTTATTAACAATAAGGTGCTTAACTTCCTTTCTGAAAATAATTCGCTTAACATAGCCATTGAGGAGAATAAGATAAATAACTGGAAACATAATGATGATTATATCCTGATTCTCTTAGACGCGGTTAAAAAGAGTGAATTGTATGCCGGGTACATGCACAACAGGGAGAATGACTTTGAAGAGGATAAACAGTTTGTTGCAGACTTATTTACAGAGGTCATAGCGCCAAACGAAAAACTGTATGAATACCTGGAGGATTATAAACTAACGTGGATAGATGATATCCCTTTAGTAAATACCATGATAAGCAAGCAACTGAAGCAGTTGAAGGAAGATAATGAAAACTCTTTTTATGTGCCAAAACTGTATAAGGATGCTGATGATAAAGATTATGTAAAGAGCCTGTTCAGGAAAACGGTGTTAAATGAAGTTGAGCTTGCTAAAGAGTTTATAGACAAAACACCTAACTGGGATACAGAGCGTATAGCAGAAGTAGATGCTATTATTTTAAAGATGGCAATTTGCGAATTTTTAAAGTTTCCTTCAATACCGGTTAAGGTAACTATAAACGAGTATCTGGAAATTGCCAAGGAATATTCAACACCAAAAAGCAGCATCTTTATAAACGGGATACTGGACAATTTAGTAAAAGACTATCAAACCAATAATAAGTTAGTTAAAACCGGCAGAGGTTTAATGTAAAACAATTTAAAACGTAAAGTTATGATTAAAAAAACAGTAGCAATGTTTGCCTTGGCTTCTTTAATAGTTACAGTTTCATGTAAAGAAAACGCTTCTTTGCGTATTGATGATGAAGCGGCAAAAAAAGCTGAAATTGCACATGCTGAATCAGGTAATGTTGCAGTAATGAAGTTTAGTGAGCTTGAATATGACTTTGGTACTATAGACCAGGGTTCTAAAGTTGAGCATATATATGAGTTTACTAATGAGGGCAGTGCTGACCTAGTTATAAGTGCTGTAAAGCCAAGTTGTGGATGTACTGTGCCTGATTACACTAAAACACCTGTAAAACCGGGTGAAAAAGGAGAAATAAAAGTAACTTTTGATACTGCAGGTAAATCCGGTAACCAACAAAAAACAGTTACTGTAAACGCAAATACAGAAAAAGGTACAGAAACATTAAGCTTTAAAGCAAATATTGCCGGTAAAGACGGCATTGGTGTTACACCATCTAAATAAATAATACAAAATGGAACAATTACAGCAGTTTTTACCACTGATATTAATGTTTGTGGTTATCTATTTCTTAATGATAAGACCACAGCAAAAAAGACAAAAACTTGAAAAGGAGTTTGAAAGAAATATAAAAGTAGGTGACAGGATAATTACCAAAAGCGGCCTACACGGAAGAATTGCAGAATTAGCAGACGATTCAGTGATATTAGAAACTATGGCTGGTAAACTAAAGATGGAGCGTTCGGCAATATCATTAGAGTTAAGCCAAAAACTTAATGCTCCTGCTAAGCAGGCATAATTAAAAAAGTTTATAAAATTAAAAGCAGTAAGAATTATACTTACTGCTTTTTTTCAATTGTAAGTTTTTTATAAAGATACTACTGAGAAGTCTTTAACAGTTACGCTTTGGTGTGTAATTTGTAGAGTTTAGTTTTTAAAATAATACGGTTATAGAAGTACTAAACTTATATTATAATTTTTTTCACTTGAAAAGTATTAAAAAATCGCCTAGCTCGGGAGGTTATACTAAGCATTTTATAAATCATTGTAAGGAAATTGTAGAGAAAGATCTAAACTTATTTTACTTTTTTCCACCAAATTATAAATCCGGTAACAGGTAGGGAGCAGCCTATAAGAGAAATTATAAAATATAGTATTATGCTGGGAAGCCCCATTATTTCGCCAGTATGTAATGGCTTAGACAGTTCAGCAAATTGTTTATTTAATGGCTTTTTAGAAAATAGATCGACTGTTTTAAGCTCTCCTTTTTTATCTAACGTTATTTCGTCAGGAAATTGTGCGCCCAGCCAGTTTTCAGTATTTATTTTTCTTACTTTATATCTGGGGTCTTTATCATCCGGTAGTGTAAATATTGTAGATGCTTCATAAGGGAGATACTTATAACTTAGCATATTTATACTATCTAAAGATACCGGGGTAATGTCTTTGAGTGCTGCAATTTCATTCTGTTTATCCGCCATTTCTTTCAATAAATCAGAAAAGGCACTCGAAATTTCATTATTATCGCTTTGGGCATCTCCCGCAGTAAGTACCGGATTTCCTCCTAAAGAAACAATTATACCGCTTTTTACCCAAGGGTAGGTAACATACAATCCTGTAACGGCAATAAAAAAAAGCAGTAGTAGTGAATAAAAGCCAAGTGTATTATGCAGGTCATAATTTAGCCTGTAAAATTTTGCATTCCATTTAACTGTAAGTGCCCTTTTCAGGTCTTTTGTTTTTTTTGGTATCCAGAGTACAAATCCGGACAGCAGCATAAAAACAAAAATGAGTACCGAAATGCCAACTATTTGCTTACCGATGTTATTTATAAGTAGGGTTCTGTGAATATCTAATACGACTGCAAAAAAATGGTCTAAACTGTTATTTGCCCCGCCTAAATTATCTGCTGTATAGGGGTTAAAGTAGTGATTATTAGAGGTGTTTGTCGTTTTATCATTATATGTTATTACTAAACTTTTGTTTTTGCTTTTAGGTACAATTATAGTATTAATTTCCATATTGTTATACCTGAAAATTGACTGGATACTGTCAAGAGATAATCTGTTCCCTACAGGCTCTACATATACTTTATCAGAATTATATGTATCAATAATTTGGTTTTTAAAGGCGTATAAACTACCGGTAAGGCAAACTACAAATAGTATTACAGAAGATAGAAGTCCAAGCCA
>JBQGDD010000343.1:0-3936 GCA_052038845.1 Dyadobacter sp.
GGGTCAGACCCTGTACCGAACTCATCTATCAGGAATAACGTTTTATAATTACATTTTTTAAGAAAGTAATTCATGTTCTTAAGCCTGTAGCTATACGTACTCAAATGATTTTCAATTGACTGATTATCGCCAATATCTGTCATTATCCTGTCAAACAAAAACGTTTCACTACGCTCATGCACAGGTATCAACAACCCACATTGTAGCATAAGCTGTAAAAGTCCTATGGTTTTTAGCGTAATACTTTTACCACCCGCGTTTGGGCCTGATATAACAATTATCCTGTTATCCTGTGTAAGTTCAATAGTCTGCGGATAAACAGGCTCATTTTTTCGCTTATTATTTATATATAAAATAGGATGATAGGCTTCCCTGAAAAATAAGCGTTTCTCTTCAGTAATATTAGGCAGCAGCCCATTTATACGTTTTGCATATTTAGCCTTGCCCGAAATAACATCAATATCGGCTAGAAACTCTTGGTATTCTTCTAAAAGGGGTACGAATGGGCGGATAGTATAGCTAAGCTGCAACAGAATCTTTTTGATTTCTTCTTTTTCTTCATACTCGTAATTACTAAGCTCACGAGAATATCTTAAAGTAGCTTCAGGCTCAATGTAAGTAATACTTCCTGTTTTAGAGCTGCCGAGAATGGATCCTTTAACTTTCCTGCGGTACATGGCAAGCACAGCAAGAACCCTTCTATTTTCTACAACGCTTTCTTTAATATCATCAAGGTATCCCATACCATTGTACTGGGTAAGCGCAGAGGCAAAACTTTGATTGATTTTTACTTTAATCAAATTCATTTCGCGCCTTATGGTAAGGAGTTCAGGAGAGGCATCATCTTTTATCTCTCCATATTTATCTACTACCTTATCAATACTTTTTACTATTTCCTTGGTATATTCTACCGCTGCTGCTCTTTTATAAAGATTGGTGTAGTAATCAGAAAATTTTTCTAAGAATTTTATAAGCGTATTTACGGTTTCTGAAATTGCGGCTATTTTCCTAAAGCCGGAGGCTTCAAGATAGCTGTCTTCAATAGCCAGAAACTTAACCTCGTTATTTATAGGCTCAAACCCATGATTGGGCAGGGCATTATTATTATCAAAAGAAGCTACATATTCTGATGTCTGAAGTAAAGACTCCATTAGTGTTTCCCTGTTTTTAAAGGGAGTTATTAGCAGTGCCTTTTCTTTACCGGGCTCTGTAGTACAGCCTGCCGAAACAGTTTTCAGTACGGTATTGAATTCTAAATCTTTTAAAGTTTTATCTGTAATTGTTATCATTATAAATGCTATAGCAATTTTCATGCAAAAATACTACATATTAGGCGCAGTTACATTATTGATGCCTAAAGTTTAAGAACGCTTTATAAAAGCTGCTTTTCAGATTTATTATATTTGTACCAAACCATTTAATTAATTATGCAGGTAAATATTCACCCGTCATGGAAAGAAGCCCTTTCTGAAGAATTTGAAAAACCATACTTCAAAACCCTAATCGACTTTGTAAAAAAGGAATATTCAGAACATACCTGTTACCCAAAGGGCAGCCAGATATTTTCTGCATTCGACCATTGCCCTTTTGATAAAGTAGAGATGGTAATAATAGGACAGGATCCTTATCATGGTCCTAATCAGGCTAACGGGCTTTGCTTCTCGGTTAATGACGGCATACCAATGCCGCCTTCATTAATAAATATTTTTAGGGAGATAGAAACAGATTTGGGTAAGCCTTTTCCAAAAACAGGTAATTTAGTACGTTGGGCGAATCAGGGAGTATTGTTGCTTAATGCCACTTTAACGGTTAGACAGGCTCAGGCAGGCAGCCACCAGGGTAAAGGGTGGGAAACATTTACCGATGCTGTTATTCAAAAGATATCTGATGAGCGTAAAGATGTAGTTTTCTTGCTATGGGGAGGTTTTGCTAAAAAGAAAGGCGCACGGGTTGACAGGAATAAGCACGATGTATTGGAGTCAGGACATCCTTCACCATTGAGCGCTAATAAAGGGCATTGGTTTGGTAACAAGCATTTTAGTAAATCAAATGCTTTTTTAGAAGCTAAAGGAAAGAAAATTATAAACTGGTAGTTTAATTAAAAGTAAGGGCACCCAGTATTTCTTCTGACATAAAAGGCCCTCCGGGAAATGTAGCAGTGTAATCGAGGTTAAGCCATACCTGATTTCGCTCATCTATATGATAATGGATTTCTTTGCCCCGGCTTTCATTTACAAAAAGAACTTCTTTTATAAGGTAATTTGCGTTTTCAAGGTCAGCTTTTGTACCTACAAGCATCTCAGGGTATAAATGCCCACCTGTATGGATAATCCTGGGTGTACCACCAATAGCACGAATACATGCCGACATTAGTATGGCATGGTCATCACAATCGCCCGAAAAATGCTGTAAAGACTCTGTAGCATGGGCTATATATTCCCTGCCTTTTGGATCATTCACATAATTCCAACGGTTACGTATTTCCTTAAATACAGCAAAGCACTGTATCATTTTTCGTTGCTGCTGGTAACCTTTTACATCTTTAAAATGCTTTGTAGTTGCCAATAATGCAAAATTCCTTACCTGCGGATTGTTATATTCTACAGCATCAATAATTTGTGATTTGTTGGGAAAAGGCAGCAGTTTCGATATAATAATATCCTGAGGATTAGGATTATCTACCATTGTATAAATCATAGCCTGATAGTCTTCATATACCGACCTAAAACCATACTGCCCGAACAAAGTGCCATAAATAAGTATGCATAAATAAAGAAACAGGCATACAATTATAACTGTTTTAAGCATCCTAAGAAGTAATTGTATAACAACAATTAAGAGTATAAAAATCAATATCCTGTCGGCATGCATTGGCCATTCAGGGTCTATTAAGTTTTGATGGAGGATAATGAATACAGGCACAGCTATCAATACATTTAAAGCCAAAATAATAATGGAATCCCACGGTTTTCCTAACCGAAGCTTATTTTTAAATTTCTGTATTGTGTTGAGATCCGGTTTCGCCATTATTTCAGTATGGTAAAAACAAAATGTTTACTGTGTTGCCGTTTCAAAATCGGTTTTATGTTCTATTATATTTAATTCAGATAGCTGCTCCTGTACCCGGTTAAATGTTTCTTTATCCAGTTTTTTTTGAGACCACTCCGTAAGGCTCAGCCATTCTTTTATATCTTCTTGTTTTTGATTGAACCGTTCTGCAAGAGTCTTATCAATACCGGGTATATCTTTAAACTTAGCAGTAGTCTTATTTATTATATCTAAAACTGTTCCAATTGCATCATTATTTTGTTCCAGTACTTCGTTACGCACTGCAATAACAAAACAGGGCCAGGGGGTAGGGCAGTCGCCAATTCTCCTGAAAACTCCCTTATCAACTATAGGTTTTGTCATAAAACGTTCCCACATAAAATAATCTGCCTTTCCGTCAGTAAGGGCTTCAACAGCACCATCCAATGTGTTGATAACTTCAAAATCCAGTTTATTAATATCCCAACCTTCATTCTTAGCATTTACAATTGCCATGAGGTGTGAACCTGAACCATAACGGCTTATAGCAACTTTGCCGTTCTCAATATCTTTAATGGTATTAAAGGCAGACTTAGCCCCAACATGAATACCCCATATCAAAGGAGATTCAACATATACCTGAATTATTTTGCTCTCATTACCCGCAGCAATATCTTTTATAATACCTTCGGTAAGTATAACAGCAATATCAGTTTCTCCTTCTCTAAGCATTTGGCAGAGTTTTCCTGTACCTTCCGGTACATCTGACCATTGCAGGTCAATACCTTTATCCTTAAAACTGCTTTTTTCGATAGCTAAATGCCACGGTAAATTGAAGTGTTCCGGTACGCCTGCTATTTTTAATGTTGTTATGTTACTCACTTTTAGCAATTTTTTCGAGTGTATAGT
>JBQGDD010000344.1:0-20562 GCA_052038845.1 Dyadobacter sp.
TTTAGCTCATATATCAGGCATTAAAGCTGAAATTAATGAAAGCTTTCCGATAGTTTATGATGAAATTGACCAGACATCTTATGAGGGGATTATATTATTATCATTATGCTCAGTAGCTGAATATAGCTATAAATATTGGTACTATGAAAAATATGTCCCTATGAAGGCAAATATGGATAATAATAATTTGGTATTGCTTGATATACCAAGAGACCAAGTAACAGATCCTATTATGATACTTACAGAGACAATACCTTATTCTACAGGGTCATTTCATTATACTGATATGAAAAATGTAAAAGCAATAATAGCTGCTTATGGTTCTGCTTACACTGGGTATAAATAGTAAGCTTTGTTTTATAAACACGGAATAGCATAATTAACTCAAATGATAAAATAAATACTTATATTCAGTCATATTACCAATTTAAAAAAACATTTAAAGCTATTCCTAAAATAATAAAGGCGGGTCAACTCACAAGATTTTAGTGAAGTCCCCGCCTTATTAAATTCTCAACATCTTATTAGTGACCACGAAGGGATTCGAACCCCCAACCCTCAGAGCCGAAATCTGATATTCTATCCAGTTGAACTACGCGGCCATTATTTTATAAAAAGTACTGCTACTTTTTTTATGCTAAATTCTTTTTTACTACAGCCGAAATGGTTTTACCATCTGCCTTACCGGCAAGTTCTGCTGATGCCATACCCATTACTTTACCCATATCTCCCATTCCGGAAAAGTTATTATCAGCTATAATTTTTTTAACTACAGCTTCTACTTCTTCTTCGCTTAACTGTGAGGGTAGAAATTGTTCTATAACGGCGGCCTGGGCCAGTTCCGGTTCAGCTAAATCTTCACGTCCCTGCTCTTTGTATATAGCAGCACTGTCTTTACGCTGTTTTACCAACTTCTGAAGCAGTTTTATTTCATCTTCTTCTTTCATTTCTTTTGCGCTACCGTCTGTCTGGGCAAGCAATAAAGCAGACTTAACTGCGCGAAGTGCCTCAAGTGAAACGGTATCTTTTGCTTTCATAGCCGTTTTCATCGACTCCATTATAGTAGTTTGTAAACTCATAACCTGCTGATTTTTTAATATGCCTGCGAAGATAAAAAAATAACCCGAAAATATAATACTATTTTCGGGTCAAAGGTTCACATTGGGTTAGTTAATCTACATTATCATGCAGAAAAGAATTATTGTTACGCAACTGTAGGTCGTCATTGCTGTCAGTCCCTAAAGATAGGCGTGATTTACTGTTATCCATGCGCGATTCGTGAAGGTCTATACCCATTCTTTTATAGGCAGGCTCTCTTTCAAATTCATCTACTCTTGAAGAAGTATTATGAAATTTATGGTTAAACTCCTTCATCTTTTTCCTTCTTTCTTCAGCTCTTAAACGAAGTGTTTCATCTATAGTCATTTCCACAGGCGAAAGCTCTTCGTGTGCCGATGTAAATTTAGGCTTCTCCGTTTCGTCTGTTTTCCTAACCTGAATATCCAGTTCTGCCGCTATAGGCTCTTCTGTTTTTGCAGCAGGCTTAGAACCCAGCAGCTCATTTTCTTTTTCAAGATAATCTTCCAATGAATATTTAACGATACCTGTTTCATTAAGCTCTGTTACCGGAACCATCTGTACAGGGTCTTTTACCTTAATAGCTTTTGTTTCATCAGAAAGCTGAAATATCTGCTTTTCCTCATTCTCTGTATTTCCGGTAAAATGGTCAAAAGAAAAACGTATCTGCTCTTCCTTCTCAACAATTACAAACTCCGGCTCATTAACCTCAATCTCCCTTACGTCTTTTACTTCAAATTCAACAGCAGCTTTCTTTTCCTGTGGTGAAACTATTTCAAAAAACACGTCAAGCCCATTAATGTAATCTGAAGAAGATGGAGTCTCTACTTCAGCTTCGGGCTTTTTTTCGGTTACTTCCTCCTCAAGTGAAAATACAATTTTCTCTTCTTTCTCTTCAGCAACCGGCTCCTGTATTTTTGTTTCAGGTTTTGGTTCTTCAGCCGGAGCAGAAAAATCAAATGAAGGCACAATAGGTTTTTGCGAAAGGTCAGATACTAACTTTTGCTCTTCCTCAAGTGCGTGTATAATTTTTTTAGGCTCAGTATTTACAATTTCATTTTGCTGTTCAACGTTAAAACCGGTAGCAATAATAGTTACAGCAACAGCTTCGCCAAGCGATTCATCTTCGCCAACACCCATAATAATATTAGCGTTAAAGCCAGCTTCAGCCTGTATATGGTCGTTTATTTCGCCTATTTCGTCAATAGTAATTTCATTAGTACCCGACACTATAAGCAGCAACACGTTTTTAGCTCCTGTTATCTTATTTTCATTCAATAACGGAGAGTCAAGCGCATCTACAATAGCATCTTTAGCACGGGTTTCACCACTTGCAGTAGCCGATCCCATTATGGCAGTACCACTGTTAGACAGTACCGTTTTAGCATCTTTAAGGTCAATATTTTGCGTGTAGTGGTGGGTAATTACCTCTGCAATACCTCTTGATGCAGTAGATAATACTTCATCTGCTTTAGAGAATCCAGCTTTAAATCCAAGGTTACCATATACCTCCCTTAATTTGTTATTATTGATAACAATTAAAGAATCTACATTTTTCCTTAACCTCTCAACCCCAAGCAATGCCTGCTCAGAGCGTACCTTACCTTCAAACTGAAAAGGTATGGTTACAATACCTACAGTAAGGATATCCCTTTCTTTAGCAAGCTGGGCTATAACCGGAGCAGCACCTGTACCGGTACCACCGCCCATACCTGCGGTTATAAATATCATTTTGGTATTGGTATCGAGCATTTTTTCAATCTCTTCAATGCTTTCCAGGGCAGACTGTTGTCCTACTTCTGGATTTGCACCGGCCCCAAGCCCTTCTGTAAGGCCTACGCCTAACTGAATTTTATTAGGAACCGGACTATTTTGCAATGCCTGAGAGTCGGTATTGCAAACTATAAAATCTACACCCTTGATTCCCTGCTTAAACATGTGATTTATAGCGTTACTACCTCCGCCTCCAACACCTATTACCTTGATAACGTTTGACTGGTTTTTAGGTAAGTCAAACGATATGCTTCCAAATTCTGAATTACTCATCATATCAATCGGGTTTATTATTCTGCGTTATCTAAAAAATCTTTTATCTTGTCAATATACTTGTCAAAAAAGGATCTCTTTACTCTTCTTTCTGTTGATTCGTGCTGCCTGTGCTTACTGTTATCTACAGCAACTTCTTCCATAGCTGTTTCATTTTCAGCCTGAGCCACACTTGCCGCTACAGGCTGCTGAACCTGCTGCACAACTGTTTGCTGCTGCAATTGTACTAAAGGTGTAGCACTCTTTGTATTATTTCGGGTGCTGTTCATAACCAAGCCTACAGCCGTTGCATATAGCGGGCTCGAAATTTCTTCACCAGAATTACCTGCTAAGTGCTCATTAGGATAGCCAATTCGGGTATCCATGCCTGTTATATATTCTACAAGCTGCTTAACGTGTTTTAACTGTGCACCGCCACCTGTAAGCACTATACCGGCAATCAGTTTTTTGCGTGGGTCTTCATGCCCATAGGCTTTTATTTCAGCAAATACCTGCTCAATTATTTCTACTACGCGGGCGTGGATTATTTTAGAAAGGTTTTTAAGCGATATTTCCTTCGGCTCGCGACCTCTTAACCCTGGGATAGAAACAATTTCATTATCCTTGTTTTCTCCCGGCCATGCCGAACCAAATTTCACTTTAAGCAGTTCTGCCTGCTTCTCTATAATAGAGCAGCCTTCCTTAATATCATCGGTAATAACATTACCGCCAAAAGGTATAACTGCCGTATGGCGGATGATACCATCTTTAAAAATAGCAAGGTCTGTAGTACCGCCACCTATATCGATAAGTGCTACACCTGCCTCTTTTTCTTCCTGGCTCAATACCGCATCTGCCGATGCCAGTGGCTCAAGTGTTAACCCTGAAAGGTCAAGGTCGGCACTTTTTATGCACCTGCCCACATTACGTATAGATGATGCCTGCCCAACCACTACATGAAAGCTGGCTTCAAGCCTGCCTCCATACATTCCTATAGGCTCTTTTATCTCGTTTTGCCCATCAATTTTAAATTCCTGTGGCAATACATGGATGATTTCCTCACCCGGAAGCATTGCCAATTTGTGCACCTGGTTTATAAGCAAATCGATATCCTCATCGCCAATAACTTCTTCAGGGTTATTCCTGCTGATGTAATCGCTATGCTGAATACTGCGTATGTGCTGACCTGCAATGCCTACCACCACATCATTTATTTTATATCCTGAATCTGCTTCAGCTTCCTGTACCGCCTGCTGTATAGACAGGATAGTTTGTGTAATGTTATTAACAACTCCTCTGGCAACACCAAGGCTTTTGGATTTTCCTACACCCAGAATTTCAAGTTTTCCATATTCATTTTTCCTGCCTATCATGGCAACAATCTTTGTTGTACCGATGTCTAAACCTACTGCAATGCTGTCTTTTTCCATATCCCCTATTTTTTGGTGCACACAACCTGTTGTGTAAATTTCAGATTTATTGTTTTGTAATTTTCAATCAATGTATCTTTTACCGCATCCTGCAGGAATGCCTTATAATTGTTAAACTTTCTCTCCATATTTACCGTTTTGCCAAACAGTATTTCATAGTCATAATTCCTGTTAAGCATCCTGATATTTCCTGATGGGCGTATCTCAATGCCTATGATATTCTTTTTTAAAAAATCGTCATTATAAATGTAAATCAGCAAAGCGTGCAGGTTTTCCTTCTCTATTTTATCCAGCGCACCTGTTACCAGTGGCACCCTTGCTGTAAATGTTTCCGACAGCGGCATTTCTTTACCATTCCTGTCAACATAGTATGATGTAACCCCTTCATAAATTCTTGCAATCGGCGTTTTTTGCCGCACCTGCGCTTTAAGTTTACCATCTATTGTGGTATAAACCTCTGCCTTCTCAATCATTGGATTTTCCTCCAGGGTTTTCTCCACCTTATTCAAATCTAATTTATCTTTCCTTATGCTCGTAACCCTGTCATAATTTTGTATCAACAACTTATTAACTTTATCGTGGGTTATAAAATCCACATCAGCAGGGGTAAATTTTATATCTGCGGCTTTAAATAAGCGTGTTTCATTCCTGCCTGATGAAAAAGAATACAGGAATACAACTATGCCCAGCATAAGCACCAGCCTTATATCATTCCAGTTAATTTTTTTCATCTAATACTCTTTTTATTTCGTGTACCATTTCTCCAATATCTCCCGCCCCTATAGTTATTATAACCGAAGCATCAGCCATTTTCAGCAACGGAAGTAAATCTGCTTTTTCAACCAGCTTTTTGTTGGTACTCGTTATGTTATCCAACAATAGTTTTGATGTGATGCCTTCTATAGGCAGTTCCCTTGCCGGGTATATGTCCAGCAGCACAACATTTTCAAAGGCAGAAAGGCTTTTTGCAAATCCGTCTAAAAAATCGCGTGTACGGCTGTACAAATGTGGCTGAAATACTACCAGTATTTTATCATCAGGATAAAGCTCTGTTACTGCCTGATGCACCGCATCTATCTCTGTAGGGTGATGTGCATAATCATCTATATACACCAAACCCTGTTTTTTAATTTTATAAGAAAACCGCCTTTTAACTCCCTTAAAAGAAGCAAGCGCTTTCACTATTTCATCGCTTTCCAGCCCGTAGGTTTTTGCCATACCAAAAGCCAGTAAAGAATTGGTAAGGTTGTGCCTGCCCGGCAGTGCAAACCTTACCTGTTTCACCGTTTCATCAGGTGTTTTTATGTCAAATACATACCAGCCGTTTTCAACAGCTATGTTTACAGCCGAATATTCTGCATCACCATTTACACCTACCGTAACACCTTCTAAAGGCAGACCGTTTGTAATAAACAGTTTATTTTTATCGGCAACCTTATCGGCAAACTCCCTGAAAGATGCTTCTATAGAAGCAGTATCGCCATAAATATCAAGATGGTCGGCATCCATAGAGGTTATGCAGGCTACATTAGGGTGCAGGTGCAGAAACGAGCGGTCAAACTCATCTGCCTCTACTACTGTTACTGTAGTACCGTTACCAATTATATTAGAATTATAATTTTCTACAATACCCCCTAAAAATGCTGTAACATCTGTACCGCATTCATACAGTATATGCCCAAGTATGCTCGATGTTGTGGTTTTGCCATGCGTACCCGCAACTGCAAAACAAAATGTACCCTTTGTAATTATACCCAGTACTTCTGCACGTTTTTTAACCTCAAAATCATTTTGCACAAAATAATTCCATTGCAGGTGGTGTTTAGGTACTGCCGGGGTAACTACTACAAGTGTATTTTGTTTATTGAGATAAGGCAGCTCTATAAGCTCTATCTTATCATCAAAATGGATGTGCATACCCTCCGCTTTCAGTTCGTCGGTAAGCTGGGTGGGTGTTTTATCATAACCGCCTACATTTTTGCCTAACAGCTTAAAATAGCGGGCAAGGGCACTCATCCCTATGCCTCCTATACCTATAAAATAGACGTTATGTATTTGGTTTAAATCCATTTTTTTATCCTCAGTAACTTACTTAATCAGTTTTATTATTTCTTCAACAATATCATTTGTGGCATTTGCTTTAGCCAGCATTTTTATATTATTTCCAAGTTTATTTCTTTTTACCTCATTAGTCAGCAAATCCATAAATACCGGCTGGAACTGCGATTCCAGTTGCGATTCTTTCAGCATCAGTGCAGCTTCCTTATCTACAATAGCCTGTGCATTTTTTGTCTGATGGTCTTCCGCAACGTTAGGAGACGGGATAAATACCACCGGCTTGCCTGCAATACAAAGCTCTGAAACGGATGATGCACCTGAGCGTGATATAACAATATCTGCTGCGGCATACACCCTGTCCATCCTGTCAATAAAGGCCATGAGCTTTACCCCTTCCTTATCGCCATGGTGCCTGTATTCTTCAAAATACAGTTTACCGCACTGCCATATCAGTTGTACATCCTGCGCAAGCAGCCAGGTAAGCTCTTTTGCTATAAGCTGGTTAATGCGCCTTGAACCAAGGCTTCCGCCCAATACCAAAACCGTTTTTTTATCAGGATCAAGACCCAGCTTCTCTATTGCAGCATCTTTACTATAATTTGCATCTGCAATATCCTGCCTTACAGGATTGCCTGTAAGTACTATTTTATCAGCGGGGAAAAACTGTTCAAGGTTATCATAGGCTACACATATTTTTTTAGCTTTTTTAGCCAGCCATTTATTAGTAATACCCGGATAAGAGTTCTGCTCCTGTATAAGGGTAGGAACCCCAAGTGATGATGCTGCCTTTAAAAGCGGCGCGCTGGCAAAACCACCGGTACCTATAGCTACATCAGGTTTAAACGCCCTCACTATTTTTAGTGATTTCACCAAACTGCTTATCAGCTTTAGCGGAAACACGGCATTATCCAAAGTCAGCTTTCGCTGTATGCCGGATATCCACAGCCCTTTTATAGTATAGCCTGCCTGTGGTACCTTTTGCATTTCCATTTTATCATGTGCACCCACAAACAATATTTCACAGTCAGGAAAGCGTATTTTTAATTCATTAGCAATAGCAATGGCAGGGTATATATGCCCGCCGGTGCCGCCTCCGCTTATTATGAATTTTTTATTGCTCATCCTTACTACTATTATCTTTTTATTTCCCGAAAACCGCCTTCATAGGATTAGAAGCCTTATCTTCTATAGAAAACGCCGCAACGCCCTCTTTTTCTGCCTCTTCTTTTTGGTTCTCTCTTAAAATATGTTCATCAATCATGCGCTGCAATACTGCCTCACGCTCTTCTTTTTCTTCCTCCTCCTGTGCTATTTCTTCCTCTTTCTTGGTTACACTCAGTATTATGCCTATAGAAACACAAATCATCCATATAGAGCTACCCCCGCTACTTATTAAGGGTAACGTCTGCCCTGTAACAGGCAGCAGCTCCACCGCTACACCCATGTTTATAAGTGCCTGGAATATTATGGGGAAACCAAGCCCAACAATAAGCAGTTTGCCAAACATGGTTTTTGCCTTGTGTGCGGCTACCAAAAACCTGAAGAAAAGCATCAGGTATAAAAACAATACCGCAAGCCCGCCCACAAGACCGTATTCCTCTACTATTATAGCAAAAATAAAATCGGATGATGACTGTGGTAAAAAGTTCTTCTGAACGCTTTTGCCGGGTCCAAGCCCGTATATTTTACCCGAAGCAATGGCTATTTTTGCTTTTTCAATCTGGTAGTCATCTTCGTTAGGTACATCTGTAGTAAAACGCTCTATACGTCCCATCCACGTATCAACCCTGTTTGGCATAGCATCAGGGAATGCTTTGGCAAATAATATAAACATTGCCAGCATGGTTATACCCATACCTATAATCGCTCCTAAATACCTTAACGGGTAACCCCCTATAAAAACCAGCATGGATACCATTGCGAAAATAAGCGCAGCGGTAGAAAAGTTAGCGGGCAGTATTAAAGCCAGTATTATAAATACCGGAATCCACAATTCAAAGAAAGAAGACTTAAACGTAACTTCTTTTTCATTGCTTTTTGCCAGGTAGCGTGCTACATATACCATCAGTACTATACTTGCTAGCATAGAGGTTTGAAAGGTTACACCTATAAACGGTACTTTTATCCATCTGCTGGCATTGGCACCATCTATAACTGTTCCTTGAAAAAAGGTATAAACCAGCAATAAGCCAACTAAAGGCAACAATATTTTA
This sequence comes from Dyadobacter sp., assembly GCA_052038845.1. GTDB lineage: Bacteria > Bacteroidota > Bacteroidia > Flavobacteriales > Flavobacteriaceae > Flavobacterium. The sequence continues at coordinate 8,804 of JBQGDD010000344.1, forward strand.
GAAAGCCCTTTGTAGTAATGATAAGGAACTTTATGAACCAGGTATATAAGCCCGAGACCTATAATAACATGCATTAAATGCTTAACCAGATAGCCAAGGGTAGAACCCGTGCCGATAACATACACAAGATTGGTACTTGCGCTGAAAACAGGCATGAACGATATAAGAGCCAGCAGCATTACAAACGACCAGATCCCTTTATCTCCCTTTAAACTATTGATTAATTCCTTCATTACTATTTTATTTTCTTTTGCTTACTAAAAGCAAGAGCAATCTGCTTACTATAAATTTTGTACGGCAGCTTTAAACTGCTTGCCACGGTCTTCGTAGCTTTCAAACAGGTCAAAACTTGCACATGCAGGCGAAAGTAAAACCGTATCGCCTTTTTCTGCCAGTTTTTGGGCTACCTTAACTGCTTCCTGCATACCCGATGTTTCTACCACGATATCTACCACATTACCAAAAGCATTAATTATCTTTTGGTTATCTACCCCAAGGCACACTATGGCCTTAACCTTTTCTCTTACCAACTGCATCAGTTCATCATAATCATTACCTTTATCTACACCGCCTACTATCCAAACTGTAGGAGTCGTCATGCTGTCCAGCGCAAAAAATGTTGCATTGGTATTGGTTGCCTTACTATCATTAATGTACTGAACATTTTGTATTTTAAGCACTTTTTCAAGACGGTGCTCCACCCCCTGAAAATTGGAAAGGCTCTCCCTTATGGTTTCTTTCCTTATACGCATTAACTGCGCTACCGCTGTAGCCGCCATTGCGTTTTTAACATTGTGCTTTCCTTCTAATGATAATTCGTTTATTGGCATGGTAAATTCTTCGTTGTTTATGTTGCTTATAAGTGTATTGTTCTCTATATAAATTCCCTCTTTTATATCTCCCGAAAGCGAGAAAGGTATTTTTTGTGCTTTTACTTTATTATTTTTTAACCAATTGGTTATTATTTCATCGTCTGCATCATAAACCAGGTAGTCCTCTTTTGTCTGATTCATGGTAATCCTGAACTTTGCCTCTATGTACAGTTCATAATTATACTCATACCTGTCAAGATGGTCAGGGCTTATATTGGTAATTACTGCAATATGAGGGCGGTAATCTGTTATGCCGTCAAGCTGAAAACTACTCAGTTCCAGCACATAGCCCTCATGCTTGTTTTCTGCCACCTGCCATGCAAAACTTTTACCCACATTGCCCGCAAGCCCCACATTAAGATTGCCCTGTCTAAGCAAATAATGCGTAAGCATGGTTGTGGTTGTTTTGCCGTTGCTCCCTGTTATACCTACAGTTTCTACATCTGTATAATGCGATGCAAATTCAATTTCAGAAATGACAGGTATCCCTTTTTTCCTGAGTTGTTTAACAATAGGAGATTTATCGGGTATGCCGGGGCTTTTCATAACCACATCAGCATTCAGTATCAGCTCTTCCGTATGCTTTTCCTCTTCCCACTCTACTTTATTAATTGAAAGAACTTCCTTATAGTTGTATTTTATTTTTCCAAAATCAGATACAAAAACATCATATCCCTTTTTCTTTGCGAGTATGGCAGTACCTACACCGCTTTCCCCACCACCCAGTATCACTATCCTTTTACTCATTTTACCTTAATTTTAATGATACTAATGAAAATATAGCCAGCAATATGGCAACAATCCAAAAACGGGAAACTATCTTGCTTTCATGATATCCTTTCTTTTGGTAGTGGTGGTGTAGTGGCGACATGAGGAATATCCTCCTGCCTTCTCCGTATTTCTTTTTAGTGTACTTAAAGTAACTTACCTGCAATACCACTGATAAATTTTCTGCCAAAAATACCCCGCACAAGACAGGTATAAGAAGTTCTTTTCTTACCGCTATAGCTAAAACTGCTATAATCCCGCCTATGGTAAGACTGCCCGTATCGCCCATAAAAACAGATGCCGGATAGGTATTATACCATAAAAACCCGACCAACGCCCCAACAAAGGCGGCAATATATATTGTCATTTCTCCCGAATTGGGGATATACATTATATTGAGGTAATTTGAAAATATGATGTTACCCGATACAAAGGCGAAAATACCCAGCGTGAGCACCGCTATTGCAGATGTTCCCGCTGCCAGCCCGTCTATACCATCTGTAAGGTTAGCTCCATTTGAAACTGCTGTAATAATGAATATAACTATTGGGATAAATATCAGCCATGCATAATCTTTATAGTTCTCCCCTGTCCAAGCCAGTAATTCGGCATAATCAAACTCGTTATCTTTGAAAAAAGGAATTGTTGTAGCAGTCGATTTTTCTTCTGTAGATAATGCAGAAAACATCTCGTAATGCTCTGTGGCATATATGTTTGTAGATGATGTATCTGTACGCACCGTTACCGAAGGATGAAAATAAAGCACATAACCTACAATAAGCCCTAAGCCTACCTGCCCTACAACTTTAAACTTACCTTTTAAACCTTCTTTATCCTTTTTAAATATTTTAATGTAATCATCTATAAAACCTATGGTACCCATCCATAAGGTGGTTACAATAAGCAGCATTACATAGATGTTATCCAGCTTTGCCAATAATATAACAGGTATCAGTGTAGCTACAATTATTATAAGCCCGCCCATTGTTGGGGTTCCTGCCTTTTGGCTTTGCCCCTCCAGCCCAAGCTCCCTTACTGTTTCACCTATCTGCTGCCTGCGTAAAAAATTAATTATCTTTTTACCGAAAACAGTAGAAATAAGCAATGACAATATAACCGCCATACCCGAACGGAACGTTATATACTGAAACACCCCTGTGCCCGGTATATCTAACTGCTTGTCTAAATATTCAAATAAATAATACAGCATACACGGCTTATTTGTTGAGTTGCATTAATAATTCTGTTACTGTTTTCATATCATCAAATTCATGGCGTACACCATTAATTTCCTGATAGGTTTCATGCCCCTTTCCTGCTATCAGTATTATATCGTTGGGGCGTGCAAGCTGGCAGGCAATTTTTATAGCCTGCTTCCTGTCAACCACCGACATGGTTTTTTTATAATTTTGAGGCTCTACACCTTTTTCCATATCCTCAATAATATCCTCCGGCACTTCATTTCTTGGATTATCAGATGTAAATATTGCCTGATCGCTCATAGAAGATGCTATGTGTGCCATAACGGGGCGTTTGGTTTTATCTCTGTTGCCACCACACCCCACAATAGTTATCAGCTTTTCATTCCTCGTCCTTATTCCTTCAATTGTTTTTAATACATTTTCTAATGCATCAGGTGTATGGGCATAATCAACTATAGCTGTAACATTATTTTCTGACACTATAAACTGAAACCTACCCGAAACACTTTCAAGTGTGCTCATCAGCCTTAAAACCTCTGTTTCTTCAAGCCCTAAATTAACGGCTGCTGCATAAATAGCTAAAAGGTTATACGCGTTAAAAGTACCTATCAGCTTAACCCACACTTCCTGCTCATTTATTTTGAGCAACAACCCGGAAAGCTGATTCTCTAATACATTTGCTTTATAATCGGCATAGGTTTTTAAAGCATATGTAAGCTTTTTTGCTGCTGTATTTTGCAGCATTACCAGCCCGTTTTTATCATCTACATTAACCAGTGCAAAGGCATTTTTAGGCAACTGGTCAAAAAATCTTTTCTTAACGTCCCTGTATTCAGCAAAACTGCTGTGATAATCTAAATGGTCATGAGAAAGGTTAGTAAATATACCTCCTGCAAACTCAAGCCCTTCAGTCCTTTTTTGGTGTATGCCGTGCGAACTTACCTCCATAAAGCAGTATTCAGCTCCGGCGGCTTCCATCGCTTTAAGGTACTTATTAATAGTAAGTGAATCCGGTGTAGTATGGGTAGCTTTATATTCGGTATCGCCAACCATTATTTTTACAGTCGATAGTAAACCCGTTGTATAACCTGCATTTTTAAAAAGACTGTACAGCAGTGTAGCAATAGTGGTTTTACCATTTGTCCCTGTTACCCCTACCAGTTTTAAATTTCGCGACGGGTTACCGTAATAGTTAGCCGCCATATATGCCAGTGCTGAAGCAGAATTCAGCACCTCTACATAAGTTACCTCTTCAGTAATATTTTCCGGCAGTTTTTCGCATATTACAGCTACAGCACCAAGGCTTACAGCTTTTTCTATATAATCATGACCGTCAGACTGTGTACCTTTAATCGCAACAAAAACATCATTAGCCGAAACAAGGCGCGAATCGAACTCTATCTTATTCACACTTATATCGGTTGGGCCTTTTACAGCCTCGATAGCAGTTTTGTATAATATGTCTCTTAAAAGCATCATGACAGTTCGAGTATTATTACCTTATCCTTACTTACTAATTCGCCCGGTTTTAGGGACTGTTTCTTTACTTTACCGGCTCCTATTACCTGTACTTTTAAACCTAAATTACCAAGCAGCGCTACAGCATCCATACCGCTCATACCTATAAGGCTGGGTACATATTCTGTAGCTTTTTGCGCCTTATCATAATAAGAGGCATAAAGTTTTTCCTGCTTTGTTATATCCTGGTCAAGGTTTTTTATCTGGTTAGTAGAAGGAACATCGGTAAATATCTTTTGTGCTATCCTTTTAAATACCGGGCCCGACACATCTGCCCCGTAATATCCTTTTTGAACACTTGGCTTATGTATTACAACAATACACGAATATTGCGGCTCATCAGCCGGAAAGTAACCGGCAAAAGATGATGAGTAATACATATTATCACCCTTACCCTTACCATAGTTTACCTGCGCTGTACCTGTTTTACCCGCCATAGAAAAATTAGGTGAATACAGCTTAGAGCCTGTACCCCTTTTAACTACGTTTGCCAAAACATCTTTTACAACATCAATAGTTTCCTGAGAGCATATTTTAGGATTAATTACCTCTTTATCAAACTTCTTTATGGTTTTGTTCCATTCTTTTATTTCCTGAACAAACAGTGGCTTTACCAATTCGCCGTCATTAGCTACCGCGTTGTAAAGTGTAAGTGTCTGTAAAGGTGTCATAGACACACCATAGCCAAACCCCATCCAGGGTAAGGACAGCTTAGACCAGGTTTTATCTCCCGGTTGCGGTATATGTGGCTTGCCTTCTCCTATTATAGATACGCCCAGCTTTTCATTTAAGCCAAAATTATTTATGTGCTTTAAAAATGCTTTGGGGTTATCTTTATAGCTGTCATACACTGCCTGAACCAACACTGTATTTGAAGAAAGTTCGAAGCCGCGTGCAAGCGAAATTTTACCGTAACCACCTTTTTTTGAGTCGCGCACCCTGCGGTTATGATAGGTTATTACACCATCGTGTGTATCATACACTTTACTGGTATCAACTTTCTTATCTTCAAGCAGTGCAATTAAAGCCGCCAGCTTAAACGTAGAGCCGGGTTCCTGAGATTCTCCTACCGCATAGTTTACCGTTTCGTAATAAGACCCATCGCTGGCACGCCCTAAATTAGATATAGCCTTTATGTAGCCGGTTTTTGTTTCCATTACCACTACGCAGCCATGGTCGGCTTCATAATGTTCAAGCTGTTTTAAAAGCGCATGGTGCGCTATATCCTGAATATAAACATCTATAGTAGAAACAACATCGCAGCCATCTACAGGTTCAACTTCATTATTATCGCTGATAGGCTTCCATTGGTTTTTGGCAATTTTCTGCATCATGCGTTTGCCGTCGGTTCCGTTTAAGTATTTGGCAAATGCACCTTCTATACCAACTTCAAGATTTACACCACTGTAATTAACCCGCTCATAACCAATGGTTCTTTCGGCAATTTTACCTATTGGGTGCTCCCTTACCGTGCGCTGCTCTGTTATTATACCTCCTTTATAAGCTCCCAACCTAAAAAGCGGAAAGCTCTTTATCCTTAAATATTCAGTATAGCTTAAGCCTTTTACCAAAAACATATACCTGTTTTTATTGGCTCGTGCTTTTTTAAGCATAGAATAGTAATGCCCTGAAGGTTTACCCAGCATAACCGATAGCGAATCTGAAAGAGGCTTTACAAACTCTTCAAAATCTTCTTCCTTTGGCGCAAGGGCATCAAACCTGATATCGTAATTTGGGATAGATGTAGCCAAAAGGCTTCCGTCAGATGAATATACATTGCCCCTGTTGGCAGGTATAACAAAATTTTTAACGGTACGCTCCCTGGCAAGCTCACGATAATAATCCCCCTCTACCCACTGTATGTTAGTGAGCTTTACAGCAATAAGCACAGCCATCATAAAAATTATGAAAGCCATTGCATATATCCTGTAAGAGATTTTTTTATCTTCTACTGCCATATTTTACTCAATGTATTTTTCTCTTCCTGTTTTTCTACTTTTATTTTTTTAGGACGCACAGACGATGGGTAAATTTCCCGTTCTTCCATTTTTTTAGAAATGGTCGATTCCATCTTAAGCTCCATCAGCTCCGAACGCCTGTCAACAAACTCTGAACGGAGCTGCTTAACCTCATTTTCAAGTTCACTTATACGATATACCTTTTGTTCATAGTTATGCGTATTACCTATCATAAGTATCGCTATCAATATTAAGAACACAATAAAGCGCCAGTTTTTCATCGACCCCTGGTCAACAAGATATTTAGCTTTCAGCAAACTGTACACTCCGCCTTTCATATCTATATCTTTTCAGCAACCCTTAATTTTGCACTCCTTGCACGGTTATTAACCGCTATTTCCTCATCAGAAGGGACAATTAACTTTTCAATACTTTTGAAAGGAACTTCAAAATTCCCAAACATGTCACGCTCAGGCTCACCCTCAAACATACCATTACGCATATAGCGTTTAACCAGCCTGTCTTCCAGTGAATGATATGAGATTACACTTAGCCTGCCACCCGGCTTTAAAACCTCAAGCGACTGCTGCAAAAACTCTTTCAGCACATCTATTTCCTGATTAACCTCAATACGTATTGCCTGATATATCTGCGCAAGTATTTTATTACTTTTGTGTGCAGGTAAAAAACGCGACAATACCTGCTTTAACTGCTCGGTATTTTTTATCTCGCCTTCTTTCCTTGCAGCAACAATTGTATGCGCAATAGCACCTGCATTCCTTAGCTCCCCATAGTCAAAAAATATCTTTTTAAGATGCTCTGCATCATAATCATTAACAACCGCAAAAGCACTTACTTCGTTTTTCCGACTCATCCTCATATCCAGCTCCGCATCAAAGCGGGTAGAAAAACCACGCTCGGCAACATCAAACTGATGTGATGAAACACCTAAATCAGCCAATACACCATCCACCTCTTTCACATTATGAAACCTCAAAAAACGCTTTATAAACCTGAAGTTTTCAGGAATAAGCACAAACCTGTCATCATTTATAATATTAGCCTGCGCATCTTCATCCTGATCAAAAGCGAACAGCCTGCCTTCCGGACCAAGCCTTTTCATAATTTCTTTTGAATGCCCGCCGCCGCCAAATGTAACATCCACATATACCCCTGACGGATTGATATTCAGTCCGTCAACAGTTTCTTTAAGCAAAACAGGGTTATGATATTCCATCTTCATCATTTATATTACCCATTACCTCTTCAGCCAGATCTGCAAAATCAATAGCTGAATCATCAATAGACTGTTCATATTTATCTTTATCCCAAATTTCAAGAATGTTTACCGCAGACGACAGCACAATATCTTTATCTATGCCCGCAAACACCACAAGATCTTTTGGTATCAGCAGCCTCCCGGTTGCATCTACCTCAACAATTTTAACCCCGGCAGTAAACCTCCTGATAAAATCATTGTTTTTTTTCACAAAGCGGTTCAGCTTATTTATCTTTTCCATCATCCTGTTCCACTCTGCCATTGGGTAAAGCTCAAGACAGGGCTGAAACACCGAACGCTTTAAAACAAACCCATCATCTATACCCACATGCAACTGCTTCTTCAAAGGGGCAGGCATCATCAGCCTTCCCTTTGCATCTACCTTACATTCGTATGTTCCTACTATGGTATTCAAGCAGTTAGATTTAAGTTCATTTTAAAGCAAATATAAATATTATTTACCACTTTATACCACTTTATACCACTTTGTTAATAAGTTTTACCACTTGCTATTTTACATATTTAGTCAAGGCACATGCCTATTGATTTTAAATTATATTTATAATTTAACAGATGTCTATTTTCACTAAAATTTCAATATTATTTTAAGATAGATTAACACTGAAAATGAAAAATCATAAAAAAACCTAAATCATTGTTTTACTTTTTATAAAAATCTTATTATCAACACTTTACACATGCACTTAATGAGTGCTGTTATATTTAGTCTTAATAATCTTAAAAAAATTCATTTTAATGTATAATATCATATATTTGTGGATATTTGAAATGTCTTACATACTAATATGCAAAGCACTATAAAAGACGGTAAATACAGTTATTTTGAAGCCGGTGAAGGCACCCCGATTGTAATACTGCACGGCCTTATGGGCGGATTGAGTAATTTTGACGGAGTAGCAGAATATTTTCCCAAACATGGCTATAAGGTGGTAATACCCGAATTGCCAATATATACACAAAGCATACTTAAAACCAATGTAAAAGCCTTTGCTAAATGGGTTAAGGACTTTATTACTTATAAGGGTTTTGACAGGGTTATTTTATTAGGGAACTCTTTGGGAGGGCATATAGCCCTTTACCACACTAAAATGTATCCTGAAAAAATGCTGGGGCTTGTTATAACCGGAAGTTCCGGCTTGTATGAAAGTGCTATGGGCGACAGCTACCCGCGCAGGGGCGACTATGATTATATACAGAAGAAGGCAGAGGCCGTATTTTATGACCCCGCAGTTGCCACAAAAGAAATTATAGACGAGGTTTACACCATGGCAAATGACAGGATTAAGCTGATAAAAACGCTTACCATTGCAAAAAGTGCCATACGCCATAATATGGCGAAAGACTTACCTAAAATGCACGTGCCAACCTGTATAATTTGGGGTAAAAATGATAATGTAACACCACCCGAAGTGGCGGAAGAGTTTCATGAACTGCTGCCCAACTCCAGCCTTTACTGGATAGACAAGTGTGGGCACGCAGCAATGATGGAACATCCTGATGAATTTAATACCCTTATGCACGACTGGCTTAAGAAAACTAATTTTCCTGCAACTTACCCAAAATATAAGGGTGAGGTTATAGAGGAAGAAGATGACGAATAGTACCTGTAAATTATTCTACGTTATACATAAATAAGCATAAATTTTAGGTTTCCCTGTAATAAACAGTATTTTTGCAGTATTATTTATAAAAAATACTGCAATGAAGATTAATACCGCCGAATTTATAATCAGCAACTCTGACGTTAGCAAATGCCCAAAGGAACCACTGCCGGAATATGCTTTTATCGGGAGGAGTAATGTAGGGAAATCTTCGCTTATAAATATGCTTACAGGGCGCAACAGCCTTGCAAAAACATCGGGTAAACCGGGAAAAACGCAGTTAATAAACCATTTTAAAATTAATGATAACTGGTTCCTGGTAGATTTACCCGGTTACGGCTATGCCAAGGTATCTAAAAAAACCAAGGAAACTTTCCAGAAGTTCATTACTGATTATTTTGAAAAGCGCGAACAGCTTGTTTGTGCTTTTGTACTGATAGACATAAGGCACGAAGCCCAAAAGATAGACCTTGAGTTTATTACCTATTTAGGAGAGACACAAGTACCCTTCTGCATTATATTTACCAAAGCAGATAAAATAAGCCGTGGGAAAGTAGATAAGCACGTTTCAGATTACCGCAAGGCACTGCTTGCCAACAATTGGGAAGAAATGCCACAACATTTTGTAACCAGCTCTACAGAGGCTACAGGACGTGAAAATGTACTTAAATTTATTGATGAAATAAATCAGGGGATTTTTAATAATCAGGGTTTTGTGTAAATAATTATATTTGCACCTCTAACTAAAAAACTACATAATGAAGAACTGGTCTGAAAAAACATGGAACGGATTTTTTTGCACAATATTTGGCATTGCCTTCCTTATTTTTTTACTATTATCTTAAGCCAATTAATATATTCCATTTCGACGAAGGAGAAATCTCAAACATATTAAGATTTCTCCTTCGTCGAAATGGAAGTTATACTATTTAATTGTTATCTTTTTGCTTAAGCTCCAGTTTCTCTGCAAAATAATCACAGAAATCTTTCATGGTATCGCTCATCTTTTTGTCGCCTGTAGCGCGCTCAAAAGTATCTGACATGGAAACCAGCGTCTGGTGAAAAAATATTTTCATTTCATCTACAGGCATGTCTTTAGTCCATAAATCAATACGCATACTTTCTTTTGCTTTATTATCCCAAACCGAAAGCATCACCGCTTTAGATTCTTCATTTACCACCCCACCATCGCGGGCAGTCCATTTTATTTTATCAGGAACACGGTTCTCATCCAGTTCTATAACAAATTTTATTTCAGATTTAAAGTTACTGTCTTTAGCCATTACTTTTTAGGTTTGTATTTAGAGTTGTCAAAAATAGTTTTAGCATCAGTTGCCAAAAGCTCCTGCAAAGTTACATTTTTATTATTTTCCATATAAGACCGTACAATCTGCCAGCCAAGCCATACACCAAGCCTTCCGGGCGACTCATTATCAAGCTCAAGATAAAATTTACTGAACGGCGCGGGGTTTATAAACCTACCCGGCAGCTTAGAGTCAGTATCATACAGTAGGCTGTTCTCTATAAAATAACGCCATATCTCACTTTCGTTAGCATTTGCCCAGTTAATCTGCTCTTCTGTATAGCCCATTTTTACAGCATCAGTTGCATCCGGGATAAGCAAATCTTTCATGTAAAGTTCTTTGCCAAAATAAATCATTAAAGATAAAAGTGCTCTGTCACGCGGGTAAATTATCCTGTCATCAGAAAATGCTGTAACAACATCCGACATTATTTGGCGTTCTTCGAAATTTTGAGCCTGGTATGCAGGAAAACCTTCATAAAACCTGTGCTCCTTTCCTAAATATAAGTCTAACGAAATCAATAGTAAAGTATCTGCATATATTACCCTGTTTTCATAATCCATTTCAGATATAAGCGTAACAACCTTTGGTGTACTGAAATCAGGAAAATAATATTTTATATGCTTAAAAAGCGTCTGCAAATCATCTTCAACAGTTTCTGTTGTAGGGTATTTTTTCTTTATCTCTGCATACAGCTCCTGCAATAAAGGGTCATTCATTTTTTCCAGCCATACATCATCCGTATTTCCGGGAGGAAAAAAATAAGGGTATTGCAGTTTAATATTTTGCAGGTTTTCTTTGCCGCCTTCATAAAACAACTTTTCAAAACGTTCTGCTTTAACCTCACTTACAGGTATTTCTGCAATTTCGCGCTGCACTTTAGTTTCTTTTTTACAGGAAACAACGCTGCCCAAAATTAAAAGCAGCAGTAAATATCTCTTCATTTTTTGTACTAAATTTTGTATTATTATTAAGAACCGCTATACAGAAAATCCTTAATTTTATGGGTTTTTGTGCAAATATACAGTACTAATTTCATTTAAAAGCAGCGCCCATGTCGTCAATAAAAGAATTTAAAAGTAAAGAAATTAACGACCATATAGTAAAATGGCTAACTGACTATGCAACAAACGCAAAAGTAAAGGGTTAAGTTGTAGTGATAACGGGCGGAATTTAATCTGCAGTAACCTCAAAACAGTGTGCACAAACAGCTTTACCCACCCTATGCTTTGAAAT
>JBQGDD010000345.1:0-3344 GCA_052038845.1 Dyadobacter sp.
GAATTTTTATGGCAGGAAGGGCATACTGCACACGCCACTCAGGAAGAGGCTGTTGCTGAAGCGGAACAAATGATGAACGTATATGCTGATTTTGCAGAAAACTTTATGGCAATACCGGTTATAAAAGGTGTTAAAACCGCCAATGAACGTTTTGCCGGAGCCGTAGAAACATATTGTATAGAGGCTTTAATGCAGGACGGTAAAGCATTACAGGCAGGTACTTCCCACTTTTTAGGGCAAAATTTCGCAAAGGCTTTTGATGTTAAATTTGCTACAAAAGAAGGAAAGCAGGAGCACGTATGGGCAACCTCATGGGGGGTATCTACCCGATTAATGGGTGCGCTTGTAATGACACATTCTGATGATAACGGGCTTGTATTACCACCAAACCTTGCCCCCATACAGGTAGTAATTGTACCTATATACAAAACTGATGAACAGTTAGACGCTATTAGCGAAGAAGCAAAACAACTTATGGCAAGGCTTAGAAAACTGAATATATCGGTTAAATTTGATGACAGGACAACCCATAAGCCAGGGTGGAAGTTTAACGAGTATGAGCTTAAAGGTGTTCCGTTGCGCGTTGCTATAGGTCCTAACGACCTTGCCAATGGCACTTTTGAAGTAGCACGAAGGGATAACCTGAGTAAAGAAACTGTTATAAGTGCAGATATTGTAAGCTATATTCAGGATAATCTGGAAGAAATGCAAAGCAGCCTTTATAACAAAGCTCTTGAGTACAGGGAAAGCCATATAACAGAGGTTAATTCTTTTGAAGAGTTTAAGGATGTATTAGAGAACAAAGGCGGATTTATAGCCGCCCATTGGGACGGCACCCCAGAAACCGAAGAAAAGATTAAGGAGCTTACAAAAGCCACCATTCGCTGCATAGCACTTAACAGGAAAGAAGAGCAAGGAAACTGCGTGCTCACAGGTGCTCCGTCTTCAGGCAGGGTACTGTTTGCAAAGGCTTATTAAAAAATTATAAAAAAATTTGTTACTACTATTGCGCAAATAAAAAATAGTTGTATTTTTGCATCCGCATTAGAGAAACAAATGGCCCGTTCGTCTATCGGTTAGGACGCCAGGTTTTCATCCTGGTAAGGGGGGTTCGATTCCCCCACGGGCTACAAATCTAATGAGGTCCGTTCGTCTAGGGGTTAGGACGCCAGGTTTTCATCCTGGTAACAGGGGTTCGATTCCCCTACGGACTACAAAAAGTGTATAAAGATATTTAAGACAAAAATAAAATGGCAAATCATAAGTCAGCTTTAAAAAGAATAAGAAGCAACGAAAAGAAAAGAGTGTTGAACAGGTATCAGCACAAAACCACACGTAATGCAATCAAAGCTATACGTATGGCTACTGATAAGAATGAAGCTTCAGAAAAACTTTCAGGAGTTATATCTATGATAGATAAATTAGCTAAGAAAAATATAATCCATGCTAATAAGGCTTCAAACCTAAAATCTAAACTTACTAAACACGTAGCTTCAATCTAATTAAGCTAACGCAGTTGTACAAAAAAGCTCCTTTATATAAGGAGCTTTTTTTATGCCTTGTCTGGCTATGTTGTTTTAAAATTGGTAATAATTAATTATTAGTTTACTTCCAGCCACCACCCAACGACCTGTATAATTCAATATTAGCACTCAATATCTGCATCCGTATATTCACAAGGTCAAGTTCTGTTTCAAGGGCTGTACGCTGGGCAGTAATAACCTCAAGATAATTTGCCATACCACTCCTGAATAAAAGGGAAGCACTCCTAACCCCTTTTTGCGACACCGTTATTCTGTCCTGTGCTATAACATATTCTTCTTCGAGTTTTTGCAGGGTAACCATAGCGTTAGAAACTTCGTTTACTGCCTGTATAATATTTTCCAAGAAATTCATTTCAGCAATCTCATTTTCAGCAACAGCTATCCTGTAATTTGTCTTCAGCCTCCTGTTTTGAAATATAGGCTGTAGTAAAGAGCCAGATATAGCCGCAAAGCCTGAACCAATAGGATCAAGAAAATTGCTTAACACCATAGCATCCAAACCCAGGCTGGCACCAATATTAAATGACGGATACCGCATAGCCTGCGCAACACCAACCTGCGCATTTGCGGCTATAAGCGCCTGTTCTGATGCTACAACGTCCGGGCGGTTTCTTAAAAGCTCTGTAGGCACACCTGCGCTGTATAGTTTATGCGGCTCAGTATTTTCAAGGTTAGTATTAATCTGTATTTGTTGCGGGTAACGCCCTAAAAGTTCATTAATCCTGTTTTCTGACACAGTGTAGTCCCTTTCAATTTGGGGGATGAGGCTTGCAGCCACAAGTTTCTGTGCTTCGGTTTGTTGTATAGCCAGAGCTGTTACCTGTCCCGATGAATACTGCAGCTTAACAATGGTAAGTGTACTGTCATTAAGGGCAAGGTTAGTTCTGGCTACGTCAAGCTGTGCATTAAGCATCAGCAGGTTATAGTAATTAAAAGCCAGTTCGGATATTAAAGCTGTCTGTACCGCTTTCTTAAATTCATTACTCCTTATAAATTCTGCTTGGGCAGCCTCTTTCTGCCTCCTGAATTTACCCCATACATCTATTTCCCAGCTTGAAGACATAACACTAGCATAATTAACTCTGTTAGTGTAAAAAGATCTCGGGGGCTGCCTTCTGCCATCATAATAATTAGATGAGGGGTTAGAATACCAGTTTTCAGAATGGTATTCCCTTAAAAAATCGAAAGCCCTTGCATCTACAGTCGGGTAAAAGTTAGCACGCGACTGCTTTAACTGTTCTGAAGCTATTTCAATATTTTTAGCAGCCCTTTTAATATCAAAATTATTTTTGAGGGCTGTATCGATAAGAGATATAAGCACCGAATCCCTGAAAAAATTTCGCCATTCGATATCACTGTAGTTAGAGGTCGCAATATTATTATGGAGGCTGTCGCTTCTTCCTGAATAATATTTTTCAGGAATATTTATTTCGGGGCGGCTGTAATCTTTACCTACACTACAGCCAATAGCAATAAAAAGTATAAAAAAACATACTAAGGTGATTATACGCTTTGTCATAATTATTCTTCTATCTTCATTCTGTTTTTTATTTTTTCATCTAATGACTGAAATAGTATAAAAAGTACCGGTATAACAAATATACCCAGGCAGGCACCAACACCCATACCTCCTGCTGCACCAATACTAACCGACTTATTACCCTGAGCCGAAGGCCCAACAGTAACCATTAAAGGTATCAGTCCTACTACAAACGCAAAGGATGTCATCAATATAGGGCGTAAACGCTGTTCTGCAGCTTCGAGGGCAGCATTAACCAGTGAAAGCCCTGCTTTTCTTTT
>JBQGDD010000346.1:0-8452 GCA_052038845.1 Dyadobacter sp.
AACTTAATAATGTTAATGAAAAGATCAACTGCAATCAGCAAAATGAGTACAGCTATCATGAAAATGATTTACCACAGGCCTATCATGAGCTTGATATTGACAGCAATTTAAAGTCAGCTTTTAGTTTTAAGAGCTTAAATGTAGCGCACGCTATAGGTATAATGGAAATGCTTTCTGAATATGTGAGTTTAAAGCATCAAACTTTTGATGAAACAGACCTGAGAGCAAAAATAAATATGATTGAACTGTCGCAAAGCATTAACCAAAGGATAAATATAGCTTCTCTGGAAATTTCTGCTGTTGCAAGCGAAATGGACTGTGAGGAAGAACGTGCCGACCAGATTGCATCATACTTACAGGCAAAGGAAGATGATGCAGAAACCAACCTTACGGTTGCCGCAATTATTGTAGGGGCGGCAGGTGCTGTTACCGCAGGGGTACTATCTGACGGGAACACGGCAGAGCTGATAGGGATTGGTACAGGTATAGCAGAAGCGTGTTTGGGTTTAATGATATTATTAAATAAAAGAAAGATAGAGTTTCACCATTCACGTAATGCCCTGCAGGATATTTGGGAAGGCAAAAAAACTTCCCATATTTTTTCTGCCCCTATATGGTATTACCTTAATTATTCTAACCCGGATGTTATTGATATGCCTTCACTGCGGGACCAGATTATTAATCGTTGGATGAGTTTCGGACAAATTGCAGATGCCAGTAGTAAAAAGAAAGATAAACTGATTGCCATGTACTTTGGGGCAGGAGGTAAATATACCGCCGAACAGCTTTATAACAGGGCTAATATGCATGACCAGATTGAAGCGAGCATAAACCTGATGAAACAGGATTTAAAAGGACTTGCAAAAGAATTAGAACATTTTGGCGAGAATACCCAGTATTGAGGTTGTTATCAGCTCGTATGCAAATATGTATCATAATTAAAACATTCAGGTTAATTTTACCCTTATTCATTTTACTTATCCCGTATTTGGCTGTATTTGGACAGGTTAAAGATGACCATGTGTTACAGTTATCCAACCAGGAATTTGTACAGAAGGGTAAAATTGTTTCGCAGCGCGGTATCCATATTAACGATTTTCCTCACGACAGCAACCTGGTTAAAAGGACAGAACTTTTAAAGGAAGCGCAAAAAATTGAAGACCCGAACGAAAGAAGCAAAAAAATAAATGAAATTTATAATACCCATGGCGAGCGTAACCTGCTATTTTTAGGTAAAACAAAGGGTAACTCGCAGGGGCTGTTTTTAAGTGATGCTGCCGGACAGCCTAAAATGATGGTTTTTTTCAGGTTAACAGGGGCGAAATTGTAAATATCAATTATATAGCAAGAATAGAAACCTTTTTTAATGGCTGGCTTGCATTAAAAATTAGAACTGTAATGGCAAAATTATTACAAGTACTTCGCTTACACCACAATTCAGAAACTGGATTGACAGGTAGCTTATTCTGCCTTTATTATTTCAGTCCCTTTGCTTATTCCGCTCTCATTAAAGCTGTCAACAGTAAAGTAGTAGGCACCTATAGCAGAAAGTGAATTTATATCAACCGTATTTGTTCCATATAACTGATAGTTGAGGTATAAATTATCCGGGGTACGGCCGTAGCGCACGTTGTAGCCCGTAGCATTTTTATCTTCCTTCCAGGTAATAGTTGCCTGGCATCTGTCACTTTTATTACGGTTTACGGCAATGCCTGATGCTTGTTGGGGGCTTTTACCGTCCTGTTTGCCAAATATCCTGAAACCTGAAATGGCAAACTTTCCCTTTGGTGTTTTTAGGCTGGTAATTTTTAAAAACCTTGCTTTAACGGCTTTATTAAGTTCTGTATAATCATGTGGTGCATCTGCTTTGTTTTCAGATTTATCTATCAGTGTATTCCACTTTTTACCGTCTTCAGAATATTCAACAATATATTGATAATAATTATCTGGTACTATACCAAATACACCTGTATCATGTTCGGCAAAGTTTAGCTGTACGGCATATACGTTTGAAGATTTTTCTAAATCTATAGACAGCCACTCACCTTTATTTCCTGTTTCGGCACACCAGTATGTACGTATATCTTCATCTGCCGCATTTATAGCTTCGTGTTCTTTTAAAGTGGATGATGCCCTCACAGTTTTATTATATGACAGCAGCATCCAGCCTGAAGCATATCCGGTTTCAGAAGTTACTTTTTCAGAGGGCATCCGTATAGGGTAGTCGCCAAAACCAGTATATGTATAGGCGTTATCGTCCTTAAAAAATACAGGATACAGGCTTAACCTGCGTTCAAATTTATGCTTAACAGATATGGTTGAAGTTGTTATGTGCCAGTAGTTGCCATAAAGGTCTTTAAAAGTACCGCTATGTCCGGCTCCGGTAGCAAAGCCCCCGGGGCGGTATGAAAACGGATTATTTTCCAGCAGCCTGAAAGGACCCAGAGGAGCATCGGCAACATATACACCATCGCAATAGCTTCTGTATTCAGTTCCCGGAGTTGAATACTGCAGGTAATATTTATTATTATGTTTTATCATGCTGGCACCTTCTGTCCAGGGTTTGTCACTGCTTTTATTATCATCGCCGGGGCGCTCCCATCCGTTATTTTTGGTGTCTTCATAAAAGCAAACTATCGGTTTGCCAATAGGCATAAGTGTTTTTGTGTTAAGCTCTACAGCATATATAGGGTTAACATCAGAGCATCCGTAGTATAAATACAGCCTTCCGTCATCATCCAGAAAAAGTTCAGGATCGGGGTACTCAAAAGGAAAAGCATCGGTAGCAACTTCCCACTTTCCTGACTTTGGATTTGAAGATTTATAGATTATTTTTTTTGATTCTTTTTGTGTAGAAGCCGTAAAATAGATGTAATCATCTATAACCACAGCAGTTGGTGCATAGTCTTCAAAAGGTAAATCGTCAGATGTTATAAAGCTCCAGTTAATAAGATCGGCAGAGTTCCAGTAACCACCAGATTTAGAAGCGAACAGGTAGTATTCATTTTTAAACGTTACAATTACCGGGTCTGCCGCTTCACGTCTTGAAGGTGCATCTAAGGCATAACGGTAATTGAGGTTTATAGGGTTACATATTGTTTTATTTTTACGGTTTTCAAAATTTTGTGCAAGCCCTGCGTTTAAGTTAAAAATTAATAATACAGCAATTAGTGGCTTTATATATTTTACCTTCATATATAATCTTTTTATCTAAAAAAGCTAATATAGTCAAAAAGACTATAAGTGTGTTTAAAATCATAAAAATTATTGTTTGATGTAAATATTTTAAGATTTATATAAAGTGTTTTGGCAAAAATTATTAATTGTTATTTTGTATATTTACAATACAACTAAACCAACACATCTTATGAAGCGGATACTTTTTCCCACTGACTTTTCTGAAGCTGCAAATACCGCATTTAAATATGCGCTGCATTTTGCAGACTCTTTTGGAGCGGAGATAATAATTTTTCATGTGTATGATTTGCCTATAGTTGAAACACCGCCATTACCGGAATCTACTAAAGAGATATTTGATATAGTAGAGCTAAACGAATTTGAAAGCTTTAGGGAAGAACTGCCCAAAATGTATAAAATAGCTGAAGCAGAGAGGCTATCGCACATACCCATGCGAAATATACTGCTTTACGGCGACCTTATATATAATATAAACAAAGTATGTAAAGACGAGGGTATAGACCTTATTGTAATGGGTACAAAGGGTGCCAGTGGATTTAAAGAAACTTTTATAGGCTCTACAACAGCTTCGGTAATTGCCAACGCCGGTGTACCGGTTTTAGGCATCCCACATGAAGCTAAATACCACAGGATAAAAAATATAGCTTTTACCACGCAATACAGGGAAAAAGATAACGGTGCACTAACACAGGCAATTGAAATTGCAGGAAAATTTGGGGCATCTGTACAGTGCCTGCACATTAAAAGTCCTGACGACAATGAAGAGGTTGATGAGCATATTAACGAATGGAAGATATATTACAGGGAAGAAAAGATAGACTTTTTTAGTATAGCAGGTGACCATATAGAACAGACAATACTTGATTTTATAGAAAATCAGCATATTGATATGCTTGTAATGCGAAAGCATAAGAGAAACTTTTTTGAAAATCTTTTTCACCGCAGCCTCACAAAAAAAATGGCATATCATTCTAAAATACCTATTTTGGTGTTTAATGAAGAATAACAGAATCCCGCCAAGAGCGGGATTTTTTACATTTTAAAGCTTAGGATAATTTAACCTATTTATACATTTATTAACACCTAACATATTCTTAATGAGGTGTATGTTGTATATGGTTATTAGTACCTTCATAGTCTATTATTAATTACTAAAAAATATAGATTATGCCTTTTATTACAACCAACTCGGTAAGTTTATCAGGAAGCTATGAAGAAGTTAAAATTTTTTATCAGGATATAGGCAGGGGTAAACCTGTAATCCTTATACATGGCTGGCCTCTTAATAATGAAATGTGGGAATATCAGTATAACGAACTACCTAAACATAACATACGGGTAATAAGTTATGACAGGAGAGGTTTTGGTAAATCATCACGCCCGTGGGAGGGATATGACTATGATACTTTTGCTTCTGACTTAAAACTGCTTATTGAAGAACTTGACCTTACAGATGTTACATTAGTAGGCTTTTCAATGGGTGGTGGAGAGGTAGCACGCTACCTTTCTAAATACAACAGCGACAGGCGGGTTACAAAAGCAGCATTCATAAGCTCGGTAACTCCCTTTTTATTAAAAACAGATGATAACGAAACAGGGCTTCCGGAAGATCAGTTTGCCGGTATGAGACAAGAACTGGAAGATGACCGCCCAAAGTTTTTTGCTTCGTTTGGTAAAATGTTTTATGGTGTAAACCTGTTTAGCCACCCCGTTAGCGATGAAATTTTAAATGCTTCGCTTGCTATGGCATTAAATTCTGCCGGATATGCAACATTAAAGGCTATGAATGCATGGTCAACTACAGATTTTAGAAGTGACCTTGCCAATGTAAAAGTACCTACACTTGTGCTTCACGGTAAGGCAGACGAGACTGTGCCAATTGATGCATCATCTGATGAAACGGTAAAACATATTCCGCAGGCGCAGTATATAATATATGATGATGCACCGCATGGGCTGTTTTATACCCACAAGCATAAGTTTAATGAAGACCTTATAAGTTTTATAAACTCAATTTAAAATACTAAAATCATGGCTATAGAAACCATTAACCCTTATACTAATGCATCTGTAAAAAAATTTGATGCATTTGATGAGGAAACTATAGAAAATAAAATTGCAACAGCAGATAAGGCATACAGGAGCTGGAAAGATAAGCCGGTTAAAGACCGTTCGGCATTATTGCTTAAAGTTGCCGAATTACTGCAAAAAAAGAAAAAAGAACTCGCAAAACTCATAACGCTTGAAATGGGTAAGCTAATATCAGAAAGTGAAGATGAAATAGACATCAGTACAGCTATCTATAAATATTATGCAGATAATGCCGAGAAATTTCTGGAAGATAAACCATTTAAAACTGAAAAGGGCAAAGCTTATGTACGCTATAGCCCCATAGGGGTAATTTTAGGTGTAGAACCATGGAACTATCCTTTTTATCAGGTAGCCCGTGTAAGTGCGCCTAATATTGCGGCAGGGAATGTTATAATGGTAAAGCACGCATCTATAGTACCGCAGTGCGCGCAGGCTATTGAGGCTATTTTTAAAGAAGCAGGAGCAGAGGAGGGTATTTATACCAACCTGTTTATTTCGGGCAGTGATATTGGTAAACTTGCCGAGGACAAAAGGATACAGGGACTTGCTTTAACAGGCAGCGAAAAGGCAGGTGCGAGCCTTGCAGGCGAAGCAGGTAAAAACCTCAAAAAATCGCTTTTAGAGCTTGGGGGTAGTGATGCTTTTATAGTGCTTGATGATGCTGACCTTGACTATGCTGTTGAACAGGCTTTTAGCGGACGAATGAAAAATACAGGGCAATCTTGTACCGCAGCTAAGAGAATAATTGTAACAGAGAATATTGCCGATGAATTTTTGGATAAGCTTAAAAATAAGATGTCAGGTTTGCGCATAGGCGATCCCGCCGATGAAAATACTGAAGTTGGACCTTTAAGCAGTGAAGAAGCCGCTGAAAAACTTGCCGAACAGGTTAAGGATACTATAGATGCAGGAGCAACAGTTATATTAGGCGGGGGCAGGGTAAAAGACAAAGAAGGTGCTTTTATGGAGCCAACTATATTAACTAACATTAAGCCCGGTATGCGCGCCTACCATGAGGAGCTTTTTGGGCCTGTTGTATCTTTTTATAAGGTAAAAAATGAAGATGAAGCTATAGCTTTAGCAAACGACTCGGAGTACGGACTTGGCGGGGCTGTATTCAGTAAAGATAAAAAGCGTGCAGAAAATGTAGCTTTACAAATAGAAACCGGAATGGTTTTTATTAATGAAACAACCAACTCAACTCCGGAACTGCCGTTTGGAGGCATTAAGCGTTCAGGTTACGGGCGTGAACTTTCCAGTTTAGGAATTGAAGAGTTTGTAAATAAAAAGCTAATACGCATAAGTGAGAATTAAATTGGTTTTGTGATTAATGAGAAAACCCCGGTATGTCGTTCACATATCGGGGTTTTCATATAAAAAGGGTTGATTAAATAGCTGATTAATTATTAAGCATAACGGGCATTACCAGCATGGTAACAGTTTCACCATCATCAAGTCCGTCAACCGGGGTAAGGATACCGGCACGGTTAGGTAAAGACATTTCAAGCATTATTTCATCGCTTTGCAGGTTAGTAAGCATTTCTGTAAGAAAACGCGAATTAAATCCAATCTGCATATCATCGCCCTGATAGTCGCAGGTTAATCTTTCTTCTGCTTTGTTAGAGTAATCAATATCCTCGGCAGAAATATTAAGTTCAGTTCCCGCTATCTTAAGGCGTATCTGGTGTGTAGTTTTATTAGAAAAAATTGCCACACGACGCACAGAGCTTAAAAACTGTGTCCTGTTTATCAACAGCTTGTTAGGGTTCTCTTTAGGTATTACCGCCTCATAGTTAGGATATTTACCATCTATCAGTCGGCAGGTAAGTACATAATTATCAAAAGAAAAAGTAGCGTTAGAGTCGTTATATTCTATCTTAACTTCAGCATCTGATGTAGCTAATATACCTTTAAGTATAGTAAGCGGTTTTTTAGGCATTATAAAATCGGCAACCTGAGATGCTTTTACATCCGTACGTGCATATTTTACCAGCTTATGCGCATCTGTAGCAACAAAGGTTAATCCCTCTGGTGAAAACTGGAAAAACACACCCGACATAACCGGACGAAGATCATCATTACCGGCAGCAAAAATGGTTTTGCTGACAGCAGTAGCCAAGACCTCTGCAGGAACAACTGTTGACGAAGGGTCTTCAAGGTTTACAGATTTTGGAAACTCTTCGCCATCTGCATAGGCAAGGGCATATTTACCGGAGTTAGAGCTTATCTCTATAGTATTATTATCTTCAACTGTAAATGTAAGTGGCTGCTCAGGAAACGTTTTAAGTGTTTCCAGTAATAATTTTGCAGGAACAGCAACACTGCCCTGGCTTTCTGAATCAATTTCAAGCGTAGCCGACATGGTAGTTTCCAAATCAGAAGCTGAAACCGTAAGGGTGTTATTATCTAATTCAAAAAGAAAATTATCCAGGATTGGTAATGTGTTATTACTGTTTATAACACTTCCTAAAACCTGTAACTGCTTAAGCAGATATGAACTGGATACTATAAATTTCATTTCTTGTTCGTTTATTTAATTGTAAAACCTGAAAAGTTTACATTTCACAAATATATCGTAATCAAATTGAATAGTGAAACATTTTTTATTAACAGCTTATCGTGAATATTTCCTTCGTCTTAAATAAGTAAATAGTAAACCGAATATAAGTAGTATAAGTATTGGCAGCCCTACAGTAATAAACTGTGCTTTTGTATAATTGTCATAAACTTTTTGCTTATCAAGCATAGGCAGGCTTACATCTTTACTGCGCACATTAATAAGCCCGTTATCATCAAGCAGATAATTTACAGCGTTCATAAGGAAACCTTTATTGTCATATAGGTTATTAGTCCATTTATCATAACCAAGCTCTAAAGGCTGGTAATTTTGGTCTAACTGATTACTGATAACATCGCCATCTGATATAACTATCATTTTACCCTCTTTACCCTGTGTAGTATATTTTTCATCTTTAAATGGCAGTATGCGGTTTTCATACATCGAAGTAAATTTACCCTCTAACAATACAGCAACAGGTATGTAGCCCCTGTTTGCATAATCCTGCGGGGTAGTTTCTTCTGACACCATGTTAAGGTTAACTTCTACAGGAGTACCTACAGGGCGGGAATATTGTGATGATTGGAGTAATATTGTTTTTTTTAT
>JBQGDD010000347.1:0-7778 GCA_052038845.1 Dyadobacter sp.
TTTTTCGGCAGGAGTTTACCCAGGCTGAAGTTGGTTACGATATCATACTGCACCACATCTTCACGGCTGCGCTCATTAGGCGCCTGCTCAACTGTACCAAAGCCTATCGTGCTCATACGCCCTGTGGCAGATACTGTTGCGAAATCAGCTAAATTGGTGTCCATGCTTGCAACGGCTGCCATACCGCCTATATTATCCATATCGCTTAGGCGAAGTTCATTAAACCAAACCTCTCCCCTTAAATGCCTGTTGGTAGTACGGGCATAGTTATTTTTTACCCCAACCATAATAGTACGTACGTATCCAAAGTTAGGGTTACCTTTTAAACCAATAGTCATCCTTTCAGAAAGCGAAGGGTCAAGCAAATTTGCTGCCCTATAATATATTCCCTGCGAATCTGGCTCACCGGCTTCTCCGTTAATTACAAGGATCTTCATCTTTGTAAGAGCCTCAAGCGTAACCATCATGTCATTTTCTTCCGGCCATACCTGTTCAGGTGTAGCCGCCTGGCTTAGTGCAGTAGTTTTCAGCCTCAGCTCTACCTGATAAAAGTTATCTGTAAAGTCATTACCAAACCTGATAAAACCAGACATTTCATCATCAAGCAATGGATTTACATCCTGTGGCAGTGCCTCTGCATGTAGAAACATCCTCAGCTTTTTAAACTGCCTCATGTCTACATTTACATTCTTAAATACCGCTCTTGAGTCTTCAGGCTCAAGTCCGCCACTTCCAAAAGAGCCCTGTGTATCATAAACCCTTAAAGACAGTGCCTGCTCATTTTGGTTTATAATAGCATTGTTATTGTACAACTGTTCCCTTTGTACACCCGGTGGCGATACATACGGTATAGGGAAACGGTCACCGTTTTCCTGTATATTCAGTGCCACTACATCAAATCCTGTTTCATCCAGCGCATCGGTAGCATCATCTTCATTCGGGTCAAGGCTTTTTACAAATCTCCTCCACTCGCCCCTAACAAGGTCTAACGCACCGAAACGAAGGGTAACCTCCCGTTTAAAGCCGCCTACAAACATCCTCATAAAACGTATGGAACGCCTGTTGCTTATACCTCCCACAGGTTCAAGGTTATCGGCATCAATCGGAATTTTGTACAACAGCCATCTTCCGGCAGGGTTCTGCCCGTTGGTCATTGGCACACCATAGGTTTCCACAGGTCTTTCATCTACAAGGTATCCCTGCCCAGGCACTACACCCGGTTCAATTGGCACACGATACCTGAAATAAGCATCTATAGTGTTCATGGTATTATCCCTGTTGATATCTTCAGTATCCGGCAGTGTGGTTGAACCCCTGTTTGTGTTTCCTACATCTACAGGAGAGTTGCCCTGTGTACCATTATAATTTTTATACCTGTCAAGCAGGTTACCGCTTGCGTTAAGAAAAAACTGGTAATTATCTGCCGCAGGATCTTCATAAGATGCAAATTCAGGATATGCTGCAGCCTCTTCAGCATCATTCAATCCGTCCAGTCCAACATCCTGAACCTGTCTGTTAGCCTCGTTGGTATCAAATGCGTATATAAGCGACTGAGATACCGGAAGCTTACCCCAAACAGTGGTAAAAGTAGGTTGGTTACCTCCCGCTTCAGGAAGACCGTTTTCATACTGTTTCCTATTATCTTTTAATATATCTTCAGATATTTCACCAAGGTTAATCTCTAAATATCCTGTATTATCAAGGTCAGTTACGTCGCCTGGGTTACCAGAATAAGGGTCTAATATCCAAAACTGGATATACTCCACATTAGTCTGCTCAAAGTTAGTAGAGTTAATAGCCCTCATAATACCTCCCCAGTTCTGCTCTGCCTGTGCTTCTGTAAATCCGTTGGTAGGAGCCGCTATCGGGTTGTAGTTATACGGCCCACGCTCCTGCGGATAATAAGAAAGGTCAAGCGTGTTAACAACAGTTGTCTGCCCGGGGGTAACATCGGTTACCGGGTAAAGTTCACGGTAATATATTCGCCTTGTCCTGTTAGTTGAAAGGTCATCATCTGTAACATCATTAGGGCGTTGCGCACTAAAAAATGTAGGATCTATGCTATACCATGCAAGTTTACCCCTGTTATAGCCATAAGACAAATCATTACTTGGCGGGTTATTGCCGTCAAACATTGTTGCAGGTGTACTGGATAAAAACCACGACTGAGGCGAGCGCATATCAATAGTTGTCTGCGAGCCCTCAAAATCATCTACATAAGTAGTGGCCTCGTTATTAAACTGGTCTGCTCTTGATGCTCCAGGTTTTAAGCCTGCAATTTCTCCCCTGAAAGAAAAATTAGACGGAACATCTGTATCTATATTCGGTAGTTTATTTACAAGCCTTGTAAAAAACGGCACTTCGGTAGAGTAGGTAGTATTAAATCCGTAAATGGTATTATTAACAGACTCCTGCCCGTAATTTGTTTTTTGTGTAAATGGCCTTTCGGACATATTAAGCATCGTAGCGCCAACAAGGAAATTTTCAGAGAATTTATGCTCTACATTAAACCCCATGAAACGGCGTGTCTGCTGACCAAAAACAGCATTATTTTCTACAGAAACCTCTATAGGTGTATTAGATGCCTGTAAAGACGGGTCAAGTATCTGTACACGCCCAAGCTGGTAGTTAACGGTATAATCTACACCCTCAACCAAAACCCTGCCCCCGGCAGTTACTACTACAGACCCTTGTGGGATATTAAACGCCCCTAACGGAATACCATCTCCCCCGGTAGATTTAAAGCGTCCTTTTAGCTGGAACTTATTTTTTTGGCTGTCCTGTAATGCGTCCGCCTGTGTGCTTCTATACATACTTCTGTAAACATAACGCCTTTGGTTAGCATTAAACGTTGACTCGCCAGACATATCGTTATAATTCTCCCCGGGGTTAACCGAAAGTTTATCAAACAGGTATTCGCCAAAAGGCTCTGTTGTGGTAAATATTACGCGCCCGTTTTGTGCATCCATTGTAATTCCCTGAACAAAGTCAAAGAAACCATCGCCACCTTCCTGCGGGTCATTGGTGTAATTAAGCCTGTCAACATTAAATACACGCAATAACGGAGTATCGGCAACACCCACTGGTAGCGGTACTGCCGGGGCACCTATAGCTTCAGGAGCCGGTGTTATGTAATTTAAAGGAGAAGGATCTGTATATAATATATTGAACCTGAAATCTTCCGGATCTAACTGAAACGCACCAGGAATTTGATAAATATTTTTCATCATCAGGTCCCATGTAGGCTCCTCTACATTTACAAGGCTGCTTTTAAGCATCTTTAATATAAGGCTTTGTGTAGAAACCGTAGTAGGATTTTGTGGCTCACCGGGGTTCTCTCCCACTACTGTAGCAGCCACACCATCAGTACCAAATTCACCTACCTGATACCTGTCACCACCAATTGTATATTCATAGGCTACAGCAAGTACTTCATCATTATTAAGCCTTTGGTTAAGAGAGATATATCCTAACTGTGGGTGATATGTATATTCCCCTGGAGACAGTTTACGTGCATTTTCCAGCTTGGCATAGTCGCGCCCCTCACTTGCTGAAAGCCCTCCCTGAAAGCTGCTGTTATCTACAGTTACAATTTCCCTTACACTGGAAGCCAAAGAACCACCTCCCGTCCCGATAAGTTCAGGATTAAGGCGGTTATTGCTATTGTCTGGTGGTGAGTTTACAAGGCTGGTAAAAAATCCGCCTGGTGCCGCTGGGGTGGCAAACCCTACAGCAAGTTCGGTAATATCCACACCAGTGTCTCCCTGTACATCAAAACGGGTCATCCTTGATTCACCTAAATCCTGTATTGCTAAAATATTCCTTGCGTTATTTTCAACAGCATTAATCCTGTTCTGCCTGTTTGTTACCCAAACCTCAATACGTGTTATCTGAACCCTGCTGTTAACAAAAGGGTACTGCTGTAAGGCAAAGTCATATCTGTTCCTGAAGTATTGCGACAGGAAAAAGTGCCTGTCAGCATCATAATCAAGTGCAAAAAGTTCAAACTCTTCAACTGTTCCCCCGCCTTCTGCGGTTACAGTACGTGTTTGCGATTTCTGTTCAGAATAAATCCCGGTAAAAGTAGTACGCCCAAACTGCAATTGTATTTTAGCACCAAAAAGGCTTTGCGCGCCCCTTACCAAAGAGTTAGAAAGCGGAAAGCTGACATTACCCACTTCAATTTTCTGAATAATATCATCTTCTGTAGGGGTGTATTCAAGTTTTATAAGATTTTGAAAAGCAAAGGTAGATTCGGTATCATAATTGGCATTAACCGCAAGCCTTGTACCCACATTACCCTGCAGGCTCATACTGATACGCTGGTCAAAATCAAATGTAAAAGTCCTCCTGTTTCGTGGCGAAATAGAAGGGTTGTCCTGCTTTGTATAGCGAATTCCCAAATCCATCTCAACAGAACCCTGTGGCTTTATATCAATGGTATTACCGCCAAATATGGTTTCAAAAAAACTTGAGTTTACGTAGTAGCGCGGCAGCAGGTTCTTTTGCTCATCCTGCGTGCCCTTACCATCTACAGCCTTAGATTTTTCCTGATAATAAGCCCGCATTGCCTCACGCAAAACAAGTTCATCATACTGTTCAGGCGTTAAAATAATAGGGTAGTTAATATTAAACCCGTCAAATTTATGGGTGTATATATACCTGTTAGTAATAGGGTCGTATTCATAAGCTTCAACTATACTGCTTGGATTATTAAGCTCAATCCTGCCCGGGCTATATGTAGTTATAGTGTCCCTGGCTGCATCTTCCTCTTCCTCATCAACCTGAGCCTGAACCGCTATGCCAAAAAACAGCAGCAGTACAGAAAGCGTATATTTTAAATTACAAAAACCGTCAGAGTAATTTGTTTTCAAGGACTATAAGTTTTTTAATGCTTGTTTTATAATTGTTTCAACAGTGGCATCCGGATTAACCTTAACAATTTTATCAATAGCTTTTTCTGCTAATTTTTTGTTAAACCCTAAGACCTCCAACGCAGATAACGCTTCATCTTTGTTTGTATTGTAATTTGAAACAGAAACTTCATCCAATGCGTAAATTTTTAACACTTTGTCCTTTAGGTCAAGTATTACCCTTTGGGCTGTTTTTGCTCCTATACCCTTTATAGATTGTATGGTTGCTACATCGCCCGTACCGATAGAATGTATAATTTGTCGGGGCTCAAGGGATGAAAGCATAGTACGTGCTGTACCTGCTCCAACACCGGATACAGAAATAAGCAGCTTAAATAGTTCCCTTTCCGCCTTTTCTGCAAAGCCAAAAAGTGTATGGGAATCTTCCTTTACCTGTAAGTATGTATATAGCCTGATGTTTTCAGAGTCCGGTAACAGTGAAAATGTATGTAAGGAAATATTAACCTGATAACCAACCCCGTTGCAGTCTATTACAACCTCTGTGGGTAATTTTTCCACTAATCTCCCCTGAAGATGTGCTAACATAATATGATTTTAACTGTTACCAAAAATAGTAAAATTCTTTAATGTTACTTAATAATCTATTTTTTATACATTTTCAGCCTTTTTTCCTTTTCCTGCGCATCTACAACAGCTACTGCCGCCATGTTTACCATCTCTTCCACACTTGCGCCAAGCTGAAAAATATGCACAGGCTTATCCATCCCGAGCATGATAGGACCAATGGATACCACTTTATTTAGCTCCTTTAGCAACTTATAAGTAATGTTTGCCGCCTCAAGGTTAGGGAAAATAAGTGTATTTACTTTTTTACCCGCAAGTTTAGAAAAAGGGAATTTATCTTTGAGCATTTCGGGGTTAAGTGCAAAGTCAGACTGTATTTCACCATCTACAATAAGGTCAGGATAGTTTTCGTGCAGGTAGGCAACAGCCTGCCTTACTTTACTGGCAGTCTGATATTCTGATGATCCAAAGTTAGAAAAAGATACCATTGCCACCACAGGTTCCATACCAAACATTCGTACAGTCCTTGCCGTCATTAAAGCAATTTTTGCTAAATCATCTGCGCTTGGGTCAGGGTTTATTGCGGTATCCGAAAGAAAAATAGGCCCACGCTTGGTAAGCATCATGTTTGTTGTAGCTATTTTTGTAACCCCCGGTGCTTTACCTATCAGTTGCATAATAGGTTTTACCGTAGTTGGGTAACTCCTTGAATAACCCGTTACCATAGCATCTACCTCACCTTCGTTAACCATCATTGCGGCAAAATAGTTGCGCTCGCGCATCCATTTTTCGGCATCCAGCAGACTCAAGCCACGCCTTTGCCTTGTTTTCCAAAAAACATCGGCATACCTCTTTCTCCTGCTTTCTTCTTCATCTGTTTTAGGGTCTATTATCATTACTGCATCTGCCTCAAAGTCTATTTCCTTCATTAGCTCCAGTATAGTTTCCCTGTTGCCCAAAAGCACGGGAACACCAATACCTTCTTCCATAACTATCTGTGCTGCTTTAAGCACATCAAGATGATCGGCTTCGGCAAATACAATTTTTTTAGGGTCGGTTTTGGCACGGTTGGTAAGCAGTCGCACCATCTTGTTATCATTACCCAACCTCTCTAACAGTTCCTCAGCATATTTGTCCCAATCTGTTATTGGGTTTTGTGCCACACCACTGTCCATAGCCGCTTTTGCAACGGCAGGAGCCACTACTGCAATAAGCCTTGGGTCAAAAGGTTTGGGTATTATATAATCCCTGCCAAAGTTTAGTTTTGTTTCACCATAGGCTATATTTACCTGCTCAGGAACAGGGGCTTTGGCAAGCTCTGCAAGTGCTATAACTGCCGCCATTTTCATAGCCTCATTAATTTTTGATGCTCTTACATCAAGCGCACCTCTAAAAATATAAGGGAAACCAAGCACATTATTTACCTGGTTAGGATGGTCAGACCGTCCTGTTGCCATAATGATATCATCACGGGTTGCTATGGCAAGGTTATAGTCAATTTCAGGGACAGGGTTTGCCATTGCAAATACAATAGGGTCGCTGTTCATGCTCAAAAGCATTTCGGGTGTAAGTATATTCCCTACAGACAGACCAAGGAAAACATCTGCTCCTTTTATAGCTTCAGCAAGGCTGACAGCCGCTGTATCTTTTGCATATTTTCTTTGTAAATCAGATAAATCAGTCCTGCTGTTTACCAGCATACCATCTTTATCAAACATGATAATATTTTCTATCCTGACACCTAACAGAGTGTATAAGTTGGCACAGGCGAGTGCCGCAGAACCCGCACCCGACACTATAAGTTTTAATTCTGATATTTCTTTTCCTGCAAGTTCAGCTGCGTTTAGCAATGCTGCCGAAGATATAATTGCTGTACCATGCTGGTCATCGTGCATTACAGGTATATTAAGCTCTTCAACCAGCCTTCTTTCTATTTCAAAAGATTCCGGGGCTTTAATATCCTCCAGGTTTATACCGCCAACAGTGGGGGCTATATTTTTTACTGTTTCAATAAATGCATCAATATTTTTAGTATCCACTTCAATATCAAAAACATCTATATCGGCAAATATCTTAAACAGCAAGCCCTTACCTTCCATTACAGGCTTAGAGGCTTCCGGCCCTATATCACCAAGACCAAGCACAGCAGTTCCGTTAGAAATTACAGCCACAAGGTTTCCTTTAGCCGTATATTTATAAACGTTGTTTACATCTTTAGCTATTTCAAGGCATGGTTCTGCAACGCCGGGAGAATATGCCAGAGAAAGATCTCTTTGTGTGGCATAAGGTTTTGTAGGTACTACCTGTATCTTACCGGGATGCGGTTTAGCATGATATAAA
>JBQGDD010000348.1:0-1559 GCA_052038845.1 Dyadobacter sp.
ATTATATAGATAAAGAATCTTTTTATATAATGGGTATTGCTAACTTAGATTATAGGAAGAAGATAATTGATGATTTTCTGAAAAAAGGTGCTTCTTTCAAAACATTTATACACCCACTTGCTTATGTTTCGGCTTCGGCTCAAATTGGTAATGGTGTAGTAATAGCCCCTTATGTTAATATTGGTCCTAATGTAACTATAGATGATTTCACTCTTATAAACTCAAGAGCAAGTATTGGGCATGATACTAAAATAGGTAAATACAATTTTATAAGTCCTAATGTCTGTTTTTCTGGATTTACAATTATTGGTGATGAAAATTTGTTTGGTATCAATTCAGCTTCAATACCAAGTATTACAATAGGCAATAATAATAAAATTGCTGCGGGAATGATTATAGAAAGAAATATTGAAAACGAGGTTATTTATTTTCATAGATTCAAGGAAAAAGTACTTGCTATCCCTAAAAAGTAATAACAAAATAAAGATCATTAAATTTCATATATTTTAAGCAGTCTTATAATGAAAGAACATAAAATTTGGCTTTCCTCTCCACACATGGGTGGAAATGAACTAAAATATATTAATGAAGCGTTTGAAAGTAACTGGATAGCTCCACTTGGACCTAACGTTTCCGGATTTGAAAGCGATATCGAGAAATACCTTGGAGAAGACAATTATGTAGGTGCCTTGAGTTCGGGTACTGCTGCATTGCATTTAGGCTTAATTCTACTAGGAGTTTCTGCCGGAGATGAGGTAATATGCCAAAGCATGACCTTTTCTGCTTCCGCTAATCCTATAGTTTACCTAGGTGCTACTCCCGTTTTTGTTGACAGTGAATCTACAACATGGAATATGTGTCCGGTATTACTTGAAGCTGCGATACAAGACAGAATAAGCAAAGGCACAAAGCCTAAAGCTATAATAGCAGTTCATTTATATGGTATGCCTTTTCAGGCCGACAAGATAAGGCAGGTGGCAGATAAATATCAGATACCTGTTTTGGAAGATAGTGCTGAAGCTTTAGGTAGCAGCTACAAAGGTGAAAAGTGTGGAACGTTTGGAGATATAAGTATTCTGTCATTTAACGGAAATAAAATCATAACTACATCGGGAGGTGGTGCCATTGTTGCAAAAACTAAAGAGTTAAAAGATAAAGCGGTTTTTTTATCTACTCAGGCAAGGGATAATGCGCCACACTATCAGCATAGTGAAATAGGCTACAATTATAGAATGAGTAATATTTGCGCAGGTATAGGGCGAGGGCAAATGGAAGTTTTAGACAAACACATTGGTTATAGAAGGGATATGCATACCTTTTATAAAGATCTGTTTAATGATATTGATGGGGTAGACGTCTTTACCGAACCTGATAGTAACTATTTCTCGAATTTTTGGCTAAGTACAATTTTGGTTGACCCCGAAAAAACTAAAGGTGTGACGAGAGAAGATTTAAGGTTATATCTTGAAAAAAATAATATAGAATCCAGACCTTTGTGGAAGCCTATGCATATGCAGCCAGTTTTTCAAAAATATCGATATTATGGTAATGGCATAAGT
>JBQGDD010000349.1:0-2420 GCA_052038845.1 Dyadobacter sp.
TCTCAAGGCTAAACCAATAAAGCCCAATACATGAGAGTGCCCCCAAATAACAAAAGAGCTTTAAAAACATTTTTTTATTTCCGGCATAATCTGCAATACCCGATAGTAATGGCGATATAAAGGCAACTATTAAGAAAGCAAAAGCTGTAACAAAACTTATTAATGCAGTACCTTTCATAGAAGTTCCAAAAACATCTATATTATGATAGTTTTCGGGAAACAGGGCATCAAAAAAGATAGGGAAAACTGCCGAAGCGATTACAAGGCTGTAAACAGAGTTTGCCCAGTCATAAAATGCCCATGCATTTAAAAGTTTTTTACTTCCTTTTTCGAGTTGTGCCATATATAGAGTGTTT
Source organism: Dyadobacter sp. (assembly GCA_052038845.1). Lineage (GTDB taxonomy): Bacteria > Bacteroidota > Bacteroidia > Flavobacteriales > Flavobacteriaceae > Flavobacterium. The sequence continues at coordinate 357 of JBQGDD010000349.1, forward strand.
TTGTATAAAAAAAGCTGCCATTAAAATGACAGCTAATATATGTATAATTATTATAAACAATACAGGCAGTAAAAAGTGTAAGGCAAAATTAAAACTTAACCCCAAATTTAGCCGCTTCGGCTTTTGCCCTCGGTATATTTTTGTTTATATTGGTTATCCTTGTGTTACTTGAAGGGTGAGTACTTAAAAACTCCGGTGGAGCACCGCCTCCTGAATTTGCTTCCATACGTTTCCAAAAGTCAGTAGCACTATCAGGATTATACCCTGCAATAGCCATTAAAATCAAACCTATTTCATCAGCTTCATTTTCATGTTTTCTACTGAAAGGCAACATACCTGCATATTGTGTAGTAACGCCATAAGCCTGCTGAAATAATGCCTGCGCCTGCTGTGTTTGCCCAGATGTTGCAGCACCAACGCCAACTGCACCTAACTGCTGTATTGTCCCAGCACTCATTCTCTGTGCTCCATGATTTAGCAGAGCATGAGCAACCTCATGACCCATTACAGTTGCAAGACCTGCCTCGTTTTTTGTAATTGGCAGTATACCCGTATAAATAACTATTTTACCCCCTGGCATACACCATGCATTGACGGAATTGTCCTGAACAAGATTATATTCCCACTGGTAACCGTCAAGATATCCCTGATTGCCGTTTGCGTTAAGATATTTTTCTGCGGCACTCTTAATTTTTTGTCCAACACTTACAACCATATTGGCTTCAGCAGTGCCTTTTACTACTTTATTTTCTTTTAAAAACTGATCATACTGTTGAAATGCAATAGGGAAAATTTCACTATTTGATACAAAGTTCAGATCTCTTTTTCCTGTAAAAGGATTTGTAGAGCATGCAAAAATAAACATTGTAAGCACTACGGATAAGGCAACAACACTTTTATTCATATCTTAAAACATTAAATTATATTCAAATTTAGTAAAATAACCTGATAAATATTTACCATAATTATCTTTGCGTAGTTAAAGTATTGTGAATTTTACACCACTATATTGTGATGGGTGTACATTTTATTTTAAGTTATTTTTTACAATAGCTATGCGATAATACAATAGCTTTGTAGTTAGCTAATTACATTGGCTATTACTTACTATGTCAGGAAAAAGCAATAAAAAACAATCCGTAAAAATTCCGAAAGCAGTTTTAATAACTGCAAAAATTTTACAAACCACTTCTGTAAAACTTGCTGCCAGGTTTGCTATGAAGCTTTTTATAACTCCGCTTAAATTTAAGCTACCAAAGAGAGAAATAAAGATGGATGAAGAAAGCAGGCAGGAAGATGTATTTATAAAAAGCCTTAACAGGCATATAAAAGTATATCACTATGGCATCAGTACTAAAAAAGTATTACTGGTACACGGGTGGAGCGGTCGTGGTACACAATTATATTCTATAGCTGAAAAACTGATTAAAAAAGGCTACAGTACCATAAGTTTTGATGCCCCCGCACACGGAAAATCTTCAGGTAAAAACAGCGATATGACTGAATTTATTGCCTGCATTTTAGAACTCAATAAAAAATATGGTCCTTTTGAATATGCTATAGGGCACTCATTAGGAGCAATGGCTGTATTAAATGCAATAAAAAAAGGATTAAACGTTAATAAAGCTGTCACCATTGGCAGTGGAGACATCATTACAGATATCATGAATGATTTTACTGATAAACTTGGTATGAATGCTGCTGTTACAAACAAAATGATAAAAATTTTTGAAAAGAGGTTCAACACAACCATTAACAGCTATTCTGCGTATATAGCTGCAAAGGAAATAAGCATCCCGGTACTGGTAATACATGATGAGGATGATGCAGATGTTCCTGTAGCTGCCGCACATCATATCCATAAACATTTATCAAATGGAGAACTATTAATTACTGAGAGGTTAGGACACAGGAAAATTTTGGGCGATAGTAACGTGATTAAAAAAATAATTCAATTTTTAGAGTAATGAAAAAGATAATGATAATAATAGTGTTGTTTACCCTTACAGCCTGCCAGGGACAGACAACTAAAAAAGAAGACAAAAAAAAGACTAAACCCGCAAC
>JBQGDD010000350.1:0-5276 GCA_052038845.1 Dyadobacter sp.
TTTTACCGCCTTTACCGATAATTACCGCCAACTCAACCTCATAATCAAGCTGCTTTGTAATTTTTTGGTTGTGGACTATATAAGTTTCATGCCCTGTAACTGCTGATGGCGGCTTAGAAAATATTACAGGCTGTTGCGGCAATTCTTTTGAGGTATCAAGCGTCCTTGCTGACTCCGCCACATGCTCTGTATAATTTAGCCCAATACCAAAGATGTTTTTTCTTGGTTTTGGTATTGGAGCCATAAGTGTAGCATTAGCCATGGGAACAGAGCAGTCAAGTAATTCTTCTTTAGTCGCTGTGTTAATAAGCTGAACTGCCTGATTAAGTCCCTCTATACCTAAATCTATAAAGTCAAGCATAGTATTGGGTAAGTGGCTGCTTTTTATCTGACCCAGTTTTTCGGCATCTATAATCATTTCACCTTCTATAAACCCGAGGCGAGAGGGGGTATGGTTTATTCTGTACGTAACTAATTTCATTATTATATTGTTGTCTTTATTTATATGTTGTTTTATTCAATTTTCTGATAACCGTCAGGATGTACTTTTTCCTGATACAGCCCAAGCGATTTCATAACTGGCAGGTCGTTAAACGAGAACAGGCAGGCATCTTCGGTTTCCGATAAATTTACATGCTCATGATACACCCATGACGGTACACAAAATATATCCCGCTCTTTCCAGTCGAAACGTTTTCCACCAATTATTGAGTAGCCTTTACCCTTAGCACACTGATATACAAATGATCCTGTATGTTTATGCGCTTTTGTATGTTTTCCGGCTCTTAATAACTGTATTGATGCACCCATAGTCTGCATTACATGCCCTCCTGTAACAGGGTTGGTGTAGTGCATAAGTATCCCGTCATATTCAGATCCTTCATTCACTTTAGCTGCTTCCAGTAAAGCAGGGTACACCTGTTTCCATGAGTATTTAAACAGGGGAGAGTAAGGCTTGTTCCACTCTTTGTCGGCAGGCAACAATCCTGCATTGCCATACGTAAGCGGAGAAAAATTTACTGGGGCTGTTAATGGCTGTTTGCCATCATATACGGCATAATCATTAGCTTCGAGTGCATTTACAAGCGGAATATCCAGTCCATCCTGCCAAATACAGGTTTTGCCGTTCTCTTCTACACCATGTTCATGCCAGGTTCCGTTGGGAGTTATTACAAAGTCATTGACTTCGAGCATTATTTTATTACCATCTACTACAGTGTAACCGCCTTCGCCTTCCATAATAAAGCGCAGGGCAGAAGCCTTGTGCCTGTGTGCCGATGTACTTTCACCCGGCCTTGTTACCTGGATGCCGGTATATAGCCAGCCCACAGCAGCACTAACGTCTCTTCGCTTATCATTTACTAAATATACAACACGGCGTCCTGCCTGTTCCGGCGTTACCATTTCAGATGATTTTAAAACCAGACTGCGCAAGTCCTCATACTTCCACAACATAGGAATAGATGAGGGGCGCGGTTCCCAGGGTTCAATATCATTGGCAACGGTCCAGAGCGCACCTGCGCCAAGGCTTTCGAGTTCTTTATAATAGGCTTCCAGTTCGGGGGTGGTTTGTACCCTTGCACGGCCTATTACAATATCATCATATTTTTTATCCATACTAATTTGTTTTAGTAGTTATCAAAATTTATTTTTCAGTATCATCACCATCAGTAAAGGTAATATTTTTTCGTGGGGCGGTATTTACCCGAAGGTCAAAGATATCAAAGCGGTTATAATGCCCTAAAATATCATGCATTTGCTTTGGCTGTATGCATTTTAAAAGGTCAATGTCTGCATATACAATTCCTTCTTCATCAATAAGCGGTTCGCCAATAACTGCTCCGTTAGGCCCAATAAAGCCTGTAAAAGCACTGTCTTTGCGTGTAAGAAGTTCCTCCGCATTAGGTACATCTTCTTTCATAATGTCTATAATTTCCTTTGTAATTGTAGAACAGGACACTACGGTAAACAGCTTACCTTCAAAAGAATGTGCGGCAGCCCTGATTTTTATAGCTTCTGCCATGTTATAATCAGGCGGGGCAACCGGAAGCGAAATGTAATTTGCCACGTGTATCAGTTCCCCTTGCGTAAGCAGCGTAAAACGTGCCAATGTATTGGTGTTTTCACCACACGCCAGTGTACCTATAGGTCCAATTTCAGTATTATACACTTTTAATGACGAACCATCACCTCCTGTCCAGGTTAGTTTTTCAGCCCAGGTAGGAACTAATTTGCGGTGTTTACCAACTATAAAACCCTTATTATTTATTATGAGGTTAGTGTTATATATTTCACCAAAACTTTGCCCGCGCTCGTTAACGCCAATTACTATATGGCAATTGTGTTCTTTAGCTGCTTCACAAAGCCTCTCTGTTTCAGGCCCGGGAACAGTAATTGAATTTTTATATAATTTTTCATACCATTTACTGCCCTGTACAGGTGTCATTATCCAGTTCCAGTAGGGGTAGCCTGCTATAAAAACCTCCGGAAAAGCGACTAACGAAGCACCGTTACCCGCTGCCTCTGCTATAATAGTACAGGCTTTATCTACTGTAGCATTTACATTAAGGAAAACCGGCGATGCCTGTACTGCGGCTGCTTTAAACTTTGGTAAATCCATTTTATTAATTATTTAATTTTTCAATATAGCAATGTGATAATTACATTAATCCTCATTAATTGATACATTGAACAATTGCTATATTATTACATTATAAAGCCTTCTAATTTTTTTCGCATTTCATCAGGAAAAGGGCTGGCTTTTATATCTTTCCTATCCTCTGTAAAGTCAACACGTACTAAGGTTACTTCGCCTTCCAGGCAGACACTGCCATCTGAATGCTCAAACTTAAAACCACACTGCATTGAAGCAGCACCGAGTTTTTTTATCCAGAAGTATTTGGTAAGCTCATCGCCCAGGCGGGCTGCTTTTTTAAACTGAACCTTTAAATCAACAGTGGGTATGCCTCCTGTTTCGTGTAGATTTTTAAAAGGCATATCAAGAACTTCTTCATAAAAATCTTCTACAATGCAGTTTAGCATTTCTAAAAACCGGGGGTAGAAAACAATCCCCGCATAATCTACATGCTGAAAGCGTACTTTTTCTTTTTTTATAAATGCGTTATTCATTTTGCCTGTATTGTATTTTTTAATTTATAGCGTTGTATTTTTCCTGTTTCTGTTTTAGGCAGGGCTTCCATATAGCGAATCTCACGCGGATATTTATAAGGTGCGGCTATGCCCTTAAACCAGTCCTGCAAACCTTTAGTAAAGTCTTCACAAGCTTTGCTCTTATCTTTAAGTACTATATAAGCACATACAAGCATACCCCGGTTTTCATCGGGCATGCCCACAACTGCGCATTCTGCAATATCCTCATGGCACAACAAAACGCTTTCTACTTCAATTGCAGCGATATTATAGCCTGAAGATATAATCATATCATCACCACGTGCTACGAACCAAAAATATCCATCTTCATCTTTTTTAAAGATATCTCCGGTTATATTCCAGCCATTTTCTACATATTCCTTTTGTTTACTTTTATTGTTGAGATATTTACAGCCTGTAATACCCCTAACTGCCAACCTTCCGGGAGTACCGTCAGGAACTTCATTACCATTTTTATCTATTATCTTAGCCTCGTAACCTCTTATAGGAAGTCCAGTTGAGCCTGCCCGCATATTATCATCATTTGATGAAATAAATATGTGAAGTATCTCTGTAGAGCCTATACCGTCAATTATCTTTAATCCTGTAGCATTATACCAGTCTTCCCAAACTTTTATAGGTAATGTTTCACCTGCCGATACACATTTGCGCAAGGAGGAAATATCATAATCAGCTATTTTAGTAGTTAGTACCCTCCATGCTGTAGGCGCAGTAAAGCACACGGTTACTTTATAGTCTTCGATAGCTTTTAGCAGCAGTTCCGGCGATGGTTTTTCTATTAAAAATGTTGATGCTCCATAATAAAAGGGAAATAACACTAACCCGCCCAGGCCAAATGTAAAACCTAATGGCGGACTGCCTGTAAAAACATCATCAGGAGTAGGCTGTAGTGAATATTTTGGGAATGCTTCGCATATCAATAAAATATCTTTATGATAATGTGCTGTCATTTTTGGCTTCCCTGTAGTGCCAGATGTAAAGCCAATTATAGCAACAGAATCTGATTTAGTAGCATAATTAGTAAATGTTTTTGGCTTATTGCTCATCAGGGTTTCCAGTTTAGAAACCCTTTTATCAGCCCCGTCGAAAGTAATTACCTGCTTTAAAAATGGCGACTGCACTTCTGTAAGGCTTTCTTCAAGCCTGTAATCGCATAATGCATGAGATATTTTGGCACTTTCAATCATTACGCTTAGCTCTTTCTCACGGAGCAACGGCATTGTGGCAACTACAATACCACCTGCTTTTAAAATACCAAACCAGCACGCTACATACATGGGATTATTAGCCGAGCGTATCATTACCCTGTTACCGGGAACAAAATCAAGGTTATCTGTCAGTATATGAGCTATTTGGTTAGCTTTTTCGTAAAGGTCATTAAAAGTCCATTCACTGTCAAAAGTCTGAATTGCAATTTTATTACCATTACCTTCAGCTATATGCCTGTCAAGCAGATACTCAACACAATTAAGATTTTCATCAAACTCAAAATCAGGATGCCCTGTAAAGCACTCTGCCATTAGCGAGGCAGGAGGGAGGTGGTCATGAGCGAAATTATCTTCGTAATGTTTCATAGTCCTGATAATTACTTTTTATGCGTTAATGGTTTTAATGCTTTTTTCATGTTTTCTATACTTCTGCGTTCACCCGATTTATAAGGGTATAAATGAGAAACAGCCGACATATACTGCTTTGGTATTCCTAAAGAGTCAAGATTATCGGCATTATGAAGCTCATACGCCTGTGCATTGCGCACAAAAGCAGGATCAAGTAAAAGTGTTTTGCCTAAAGCTACCAAATCTGCACGCCCATTAAGGAGTATAGTATTTATTTGGTCTATATCCTGAATATATCCTGCGGTAATAGTAGGTATATTTACAGTATTGCGCACCATATCGCTATACGGTGTTTGCCACATCCTTCCCACAGCAGGTTTTTGATTTTCTACCGTTAAACCTGTAGATACATTAATTATATCTGCACCGGCTTCTTTAAAAGCCTGTGCTATAGTAATTACTTCTTCTTCGGTTATGCCGTTTTCTGCCCAGTCAGATGCTGAAATCCTGACTGATATAGGTTTGCTGTATGTAAACACTTCCCTGATA
>JBQGDD010000351.1:0-2114 GCA_052038845.1 Dyadobacter sp.
ATTATATAATCAATAACTTCTAATATCAATAAACAATGAAAAAAAAGTTTTTAACTCTTGCTGTTACTTTAGGGGCATTATCCTTTATGACAAGCTGTAGTGATGATGACAATTCTGGAGCTACTGTAGAACCGCCAATAACTGAAGGCAGATGGATTACAATTGCAGGGGCTGTTATGGGAGCTGATAATGGTGTGCCCGGAGATGGTAACGGAGGCACTATTGTATATTCTATAAGCAAAGAAAATGCAAGAGATGAAACTAAAACCTTTGATGTTTTTGAAAATGGCTATTTGGTTCCATCTGCCAGGACAGCACGTTTACAGTCGTCTGAAGATGGTTCTACCCTTTTTAATATTGCTTATGGTGGTGATAATGGCGGAGAATTTACCAAATACACAGTAAATGGCGGGCAAAACTTTTCTCCTATTGATGGGATAGTAAATATTTCACAATATGCCGGTACTTCACCAAGGTGGGCAAAATTGTTTGATGGCGATAATACCGGTATTGCAGTAAATGTTACTGCACCTACAGTTAATTCTGATGCTAATGGCAACTATCTGTACACAAGAGGTACTGCAACAGTTTTATCATTAGATATGGCTAATGCTTTTATTTCAGCTACCCAATCGTATGAAATACCTTTAACATCTGCCGAAGAGGCAATGGGACATCATATTTTCAGGCTGGATGCACCTACTCTTAATGCAGCTAAGAACAAGCTTATCATTGGTACATGGATGCGTAAAACAAACACAACAACCGGAGCAAATGAAACAGATTTTGAGCGCTTAGGATCTAAATCTATTGTAGTTGACTATCCTTCATTACAAAATCCTGTTGTTATAACTTCTACAGTAGGTTATGGTGATACAAGCGGTTACCGTAGTTTTAACAGCTTCCTTGCTGATGACAACAGTATTTACCAGGCTACACAAAGAGACGCACAGGGTTCACACATATTAAGGATTAACCAAAATAATGAATACGACAATTCTTATGTATTTAGCCTTGAAGCTGCTTTAGGAGTAAATAATGCATACATAGAAAACTGGAGGTACGTTGGTAACGGTAAGGCTCTTGTTATGTACACACATGATGGTGCTGCCGTATCTCCGCTATCAGAACAGTCACAAAGTTTCCTTGCATTGGTTGATTTAAATGCCAAAACAGCGCAACAGGTTAACTTACCCTACAATGTAGATTTATACTTCTTCCAGTATCAGGGATTTGTAGTTGATGGTAATGAAGTATATATAACTGTAGCACCTGTAGGACAGGATGGTAACATATATATTATTAACAGCCAGACAGGAACAGTAACCAAAGGTGCTAAACTTATCAATAAACCTGGAAACCACTACATAGGGGCTTTTTAAGTATAAAATTTAATTAATAACTAAATTCCGCATAATAATATTATTATGCGGAATTTTAAACAAATCAAAAATATGATACGAAATACCGTTGCACTAGTATTAATGATTTCTCTTTTTGCAGTATCATGTAAAAAAGAAGGAAAAAGAAGGGGTGTTGATTACAATGAAATAAAAACTGAGTTAGCCCTTACAGAAGAGCAGGAAAAACAGTTTGATGAAGTTGTTGAAAAGTACAGAAAAGCAGCAGAGGAAAGCAGGGCATCTGCTACTGCTGACGGGGCTAAACCAGACAGGGTACAAATGTTTAAAATGATGGAAGAGAGAACAAACCAGCAAAATGCTGAAATGAAAAAAGTTTTAGATGAAACTCAGTACCAAAAATATAAAGAATTTGTTGACAAAAATACCCGCAAAAGACCTCGTTACAATGACGAATTGTTAGCAGAAATTAAAACTGAACTCAGCCTTAATGAACAACAAGCCAATATGCTTGAGGCTGCAAATAACGCATTTGAAAAATCATATCAGGATGCTCATGACTTTTATCATGGCAATGGTGAGGCAGCTAAAGAGTATTGGGAAAAATATGATGCTGAAAGAAAAAATGCAATGAAGCAGGTATTATCAGAAGAGCAATATGGAAGATTTCTTGAGCTTGTTCAAAATCATGGTTATAGAGGCAGGGAATAAGCTGTTATATTAACTTAAGCAATAAGTGCTATAATTCAACAT
>JBQGDD010000352.1:0-3481 GCA_052038845.1 Dyadobacter sp.
ACAGATAAAAGTAGAGGCAGAATCTTCACAAATATACCTTGCTATGGCATCATGGGCAGAGGTTAAAGGTTTTGAAGGTATAGCGATGTTTATGTTTAAGCAGTCTGATGAAGAAAGGGCTCATATGCTTAAACTGGTAAAATATGTAAACCAGCGTGGCGGGCACGCATCAATATCAGCATTAGAAGAGCCACGTCTTGACTATACTTCATTTAAAACCCTGTTCAGGCAGTTATATCAGCATGAGGTAAAAGTGTCTGAATGTATTAATAACCTTGTGGATATTGCGCTTTCTGAAAAAGATTATGCTACACATAACTTTTTACAGTGGTATGTGTCTGAACAGATAGAAGAAGAGGCGCAGGCAAAAGTAATATTAGATAAAATAGATCTTATTGGTGATGATAAAGGCGGGTTGTATATGTTTGATAACGACCTTAAGAATTTTACATCTGCAGCACATAATATTATACAATAAAACAGTAATTAAACAGTTTATAAAGATGCCTTGGGGCATCTTTTTTTGTATATCATGGTATGTAAAAAAAGATTTTGTATTCTGTAATTATTAACTAAATTTGCAGTTGCTTTAAATTAGCGGCAACAGCAGTTAAAGAGATATATAAAAATGACAAAACACCTCTGTATTTTATTACTTTCGGTAATCGTGGTTTCCTGTAGCCCTTTTCAAAAGGCCTTAAAATCTGACGATGTTAAGGTTAAATATGAAACGGCTGAGAAGCTTTATGAAAGGGGTAAATATATTAAGGCTATAAGGCTTTTTGAGCAGATAGTGCCATCATATAAAGGTAAGCCACAGGCAGAAAAAATGTTTTATATGTATGCACATTCACTTTACAAGAGCAAGCAATACTATACTGCCGGCTACCAGTTTGAATATTTTTCAGCGGGCTATCCACGAAGTGAAAAACTTGAAGAAACATCCTTTCTTAGCGCAAAAAGCTATTATATGCTTTCGCCACGATATTCGCTTGACCAAAAGGATACGTACAAAGCACTGGATAAACTACAGTTGTTTATAAATAATTATCCTAACTCAGAATATATGCCGGAGGCGAACCAGCTGGTTAAGGAACTTAGGCAAAAACTTGAAAAAAAGGACTATGAAGTAGCAATGCAGTTTTATAAAACCGCAGAGTTTTTTGGTGACTTTGGAGCTTCTATACGTGCCTTTGATAATTTTATAATTGACCATCCGGGTACTGATTTAAAGGAAGAGGCACTTTTTTATAAGTTTGATGCCTCATATAAGCTTGCTATGAACAGTGTGGCTTATAAAATGCAGGAGCGTCTTGAAAATGCCAAAGGGCATTACAGGGCGTTAATAAAATTTAACGGAGAGTCTAAATACAAAGCCCAGGCAGATGAAATGCTGGCAACAATAGATACTGAATTACAAAAATTTTCTAAATAACAACGAGTCATGGATTTAAAAAGAACAACTGCTCCGGTTAATACTATTACTTATAACAAAAGTAAAATTGAAGAGCCGACAGGTAATATATATGAGGCTATTACAATAATGGCAAAAAGAGCTAACCAGATTAATACTGAGATTAAGAAAGAGCTTATTGAAAAACTGGAAGAGTTTGCTACTTATAATGACAGTCTTGAGGAAATTTTTGAAAATAAAGAGCAGATAGAAGTTTCTAAATTTTATGAAAAACTGCCTAAACCTCATGCGTTGGCAGTACAGGAATGGCTTGAAGAAAAGATTTCCTATAAGGAAGCAAAATAATTAATTTAAGAATGTCTGTTTTAAGCGGAAAAAATATATTGCTTGGTATATCCGGAGGAATAGCCGCATACAAAACAGCTACATTAGTAAGGCTTTTTATAAAAGCAGGTGCCCATGTTAAAGTAATAATGACACCTGCTTCTAAAGACTTTGTTACCCCACTGACTCTTTCAACACGTTCTGAAAATCCGGTTTCATCGTCTTTTTACAATGAAGATGATGAAAATGCGGTTTGGAATAACCACGTTGAACTTGCCCTCTGGGCAGATTTTTTTGTAATTGCCCCGGCTACTGCCAATACACTTTCTAAAATGGTTTCGGGCGGTGTAGATAATTTACTGCTTGCTGCCTACCTTTCTGCAAAATGCCCTGTATATTTTGCGCCGGCTATGGATCTTGATATGTACAGGCATCCATCTACACTGCATAGTTTTGAAGCACTGAAGAAGTACGGAAATATCATGATACCTGCTGAATCCGGAGAGCTCGCAAGCGGGCTGTCAGGAGAAGGGCGAATGGCAGAGCCTGAAAATATTGTGGCTTTTATGGAGCATGATATTGAAAGCAAACTGCCTTTAAATGGTAAAAAAATTATAGTTACTGCCGGCCCTACATACGAATCTATAGACCCTGTACGTTTTATAGGTAATCGTTCTTCCGGAAAAATGGGATATGATATTGCAGTTGCTGCTGCAAATGAAGGGGCGAATGTAATTTTGGTTAGCGGACCAACACATTTAACGGCTTCTCATTCTTTAATAAATGTAGTAAAAGTAACTTCGGCAGAAGAGATGTACAATGCATGCCATGAGCATTTCGAACAGTCAGATGTTATGGTTGCCGCCGCTGCCGTTGCTGATTACAGACCTAAGACAGTTGCTGCACAAAAGATAAAAAAGAACGAAAGTGAATTTTCTATAGCCCTCGAAAAGACAAAGGATATATTATCTTCTTTAGGAGCTGTAAAGCAAAATCAGTTTTTAATTGGGTTTGCACTGGAAACGGAAAATGAAATTGAGAATGCAAAGCAAAAAATCCGGAAAAAAAACTTAGATTTGATTGTTTTAAATTCACTTAATGATGAAGGTGCCGGTTTTGGTAAGGACACAAACAAAGTTACATTTATAGATAAAGGCTTTATAATTGAACCGCTTGAATTAAAAACAAAAGAAGAAGTAGCTATAGATATTGTTAAAAAAATAAAAACACATTACAATGTATAAGTGGATAGGATTTTTGATAGTGTTTTTTTCGTTTTCATCTTTTGCACAGGAACTTAACTGTTCTGTAAAAGTAAGTTTTGACCGTATTACAGATGCGAACCCGCAAATTTTCAGGACACTGGAAACTGCGCTTTCAGAGTTTGTAAATAATACACGCTGGACAACAAGGAATTTTGAAAGGAGCGAGCGTATAGAGTGTACTATGTTCATCAATGTTTCTGCGTACGACTCCAATCAGTTTTCGGCATCATTGCAAATACAGTCGTCAAGACCTGTATATAACTCAACATATCTTTCTCCGATACTGAATTTTAATGACAGAGATTTCGGTTTCAGGTATATTGAGTCTGAAAACCTTATATACAATCCTAATAGCTTCGACTCAAACCTTGTAGGGGTTATTGCTTATTATGCCAATATAATAATTGGCTTAGATGCCGATTCTTTTGAACTGAATGGCGGTACACCTTATTATCAGGTAGCCCAGAGCATTGCAAGT
>JBQGDD010000353.1:0-13014 GCA_052038845.1 Dyadobacter sp.
TTCCAAAGGGAGGAGTTGCAGGGAATGAGTGAAATTAACCCTCATGTCCATTTAGGTGTGCTTACACAGGCAAGTGTAGCGCAGGCTTTGGAATGGGCAGAGGAGTTTTCGGCGAAAGCCATACACCCGCACTATACACTGCTTACTGAAAGCAATGTAAAAAAGGCAAAAGAGTCTGATTATAAAGTATATATCTGGACGGTAAATGAACCCGAAGATATTGCAAGGGTTAAGGACTATGGAGTTGACGGTATCATATCTGATTATCCTGAACGACTATGAGTAAAACTTTTGATGTAGTGATAGCCGGGGGCGGGGCGGCAGGCTTTTTTACAGCTATTAATATAGCCGAAGCCAATCCGAAATTAAAAATAGCCATCCTGGAGCGGGGTAAAGAGGTGCTTGCTAAAGTGCGGGTATCTGGCGGGGGGCGTTGCAATGTTACCCACGCCTGCTTTATTCCTAATGATTTGGTCAAGTTTTATCCGCGTGGTGAAAAAGAATTAAGGGGGCCGTTTAACCGCTTTTGTACGGGCGATACTATTGAATGGTTTGAGCGGCATGGAGTATCACTTAAAACCGAGGAAGACGGTAGGATGTTTCCGGTAACGGACAGCTCGCAAACTATTATAGACTGCTTTATGGAAGCCACTCAAAAACTGGGCATTCAGGTGCTGACAGGCGAGAGCATACAATCTATATATAAGGCGGATGATTACTGGAAAGTCCAAACCAATAAAGAAGTTTTTTTAGCCGCACATTTAGTAATGGCTACAGGCAGCAATACAAAAATGTGGGATATGCTTCAGAAAATGGGGCACAGCATAGTGCCGCCTGTCCCATCTTTATTTACTTTTAATATAAAAGATTCCCGTATTAAAGACCTTATGGGGGTTTCGGCAATGGCGGTTGTGAAAGTTAAAGGCAGTAAGCTGGAAGCGTCGGGACCATTATTAATAACCCACTGGGGTATGAGCGGCCCGGGCATATTAAGGCTTTCCGCCTGGGGTGCAAGAGAACTGTCTGCTAAAAACTATCAGTTTGTATTGCAGGTAAACTGGCTTAATGATATGGATTTTGAAGAGTGCGAAAGCGTTTTAAAAACACTAAAACAGGAACAGGCTAAAAAAACATTAGGTAAAAAATCGCCATTTGATTTCCCCAACCGATTGTGGGAAAAACTGGTTATTGCAGCAGGCATATCACCTGAAACACGCTGGGCAGATATAACCAAAGCGCAGTTACAGGATTTGGCAGGGCAGTTAGTTAACGGAGAATTTAATGTGAATGGCAAAAGTACTTTTAAAGAAGAGTTTGTTACCGCAGGTGGTGTAGAACTTAAAGAGGTTGACTTTAAGACTATGGAAAGCAAACTGCTGGAAAACCTATATTTTGCCGGAGAAATAATCAATATAGATGCTATCACAGGAGGATTTAACTTTCAGAATGCCTGGACAGGCGGATATATTGCCGCACAGACTATAGGTGAGAAATTAAAATAAAAAATAAACCCCGGTATTTTTACCGGGGTTTATATGTGCTTATTAATAATGCCTTATTTCCTGTGTAGTAAAAGTTTCATTACTGTCTTCCGGTGGGCTGACAAATCCTTTAGTGAAGATAGTATAAGCCCTGCCTGCCCAAAAACTGGCAGTTGTAGTTAGAAGTTCTTCTCCCGTTTCGCTGTCGGTGTAAGTAAATTCATAAGTGCCGTTTGGTATTGAGGTAAAGCCTGTAGCATCTTTAAAATCCAGGTTTTCGGCATAGGTTCCTGATACTCCTTCAATAGTGATGGCACCGGCATCGGGAGATAAATTTATAAACCTTATCTGTGCTGTATTTAATCCGGGTTGAGTTAAGCTGTCATTATATACAGTTAATTCAATATTATTAAATGTATTAACAGCAAAAACGCTGAAATAATCACCCTGATTTAAAGTCACATCGGCAGAGGCTAAAATTTCTCCGATATTGTTTCTCAGGGTTAATGTCCTGTTTCCTGTAATAAAATTATAATACCCGGCTGCATTGCCATAATTTAAAGGCCCCTGATTGTTAATGCGGTTTTCATCTGCAAAAAAGTTGAGGCTGCCACTGCTTGGGCTGCCATTAATTATATACCCATATGCAACATTAGGGTTTGGAAGATAGTAATTGCCACTGTCATCACCTATATCGCAGGATGACAATGTCAGGATTGCACTTATAACAAGCGCAGCTTTTGTAAATAAGTTAAATTTCATAGTAATATTATTTAATACTACTATTTAGATGCCAGTAGTTACGGGAGGTTGCGTTATGGAATGACATTTAACTTTTCTGTTAAAGTCTTAGTAGGTCCTACGAATACAATAATCCTGATGCAAAAATACAGATGATGCTACACGCTGAAGTGTAAGTGCTTGTGACCCAAGCACCCGATTGAACTGTAATTCTTAAGAATTAAGAAGTTGCATAAAAATACAATATTAGTTGGTAGGTTACCTGTTTAACCACCATATAGCAGCATTTAATATAAGGGCAAAACTAACCCATAGAATGTAAGGTATAAAGAGGTAGCCTGCTGTTTTATTCACTTTATTAAACTGTATAAATGTTTCATATATCATTAGCCACAACAATACAATTTCTATGAGTGCCAATAACGGGTTTTGTAAACCGAAAAAGAGGTAAGACCAAAGCGCGTTCAGCCCAAGCTGTATGGCAAAAAAGGTAAGCCCTTTTTTAACCGTTTCTTTTTGGGTGTCAATTTTATCCCATACCAGCCCGGCGGCAATACCCATAAAAATATAAAGTGTAGTCCACACTGGAGCGAAAAGCCAGTTAGGCGGATTAAATACAGGTTTGTTCAGCGTAGGATACCAGGTATTTACACTCTCGCGGGTAACTTCTCCCGATAGGTAGCCTATGGCAACGCAGGTTACCACCATTATAAGTATTTTGGTAAATTTTGACATAGGTGTTTTGCTTTTATCAAAAATAGTAAACAAAATCTTTATGTTATGGCAAAAATGTATCTTTGTACAAAAATTAAGATATGCTTTCCGAAAAGGATTTTATCCCCGCAGGCTACACCCATTCTGTAGAAAAAGGAAGTTTTGAATGGAGTGCACCCAGCAACATAGCCCTGGTAAAATACTGGGGAAAAAAAGAGAACCAGATACCTGCCAACCCGTCTATAAGTTTTACCCTTAATAACTGTAAAACAGTTACCAAACTTGCTTTTGAAAAAAAGCAAAATAATGGTAGTTTTTCATTTGACCTGCTTTTTGAAGGGCAGCCAAAAGAGAGTTTCCGCCCTAAAATAGAGAAGTTTTTTGAAAGGGTTGTGGTTTACCTGCCGTTTCTTAAAGACTATCATTTTATTATAGATACCCAAAATACCTTTCCGCACAGTTCCGGTATAGCTTCTTCTGCTTCGGGTATGGCGGCACTTGCCATAAACCTGATGAGCCTGGAAAAAGAACTTAATCCTGCTACGGATGAAACTTATTTTTATCATAAAGCGTCTTTCCTTGCCCGCTTAGGGTCGGGGAGTGCCTGTAGGAGCGTTAAAGGAAATGTAGTAGTTTGGGGCAACCATAAAGAAATAAACGGAAGCTCTGATTTATTCGGAGTACCGTTTACAGAAAATATCCATGATGTTTTTACTAACTATCAGGACACTATATTGTTGGTAGATAAAGGAGAAAAACAGGTGTCAAGTACTGTTGGGCACGACCTGATGCACGGCCACCCTTTTGCGCAGCAGCGTTTTGCACAGGCGCATATTAATCTTTCTGCACTTAAGAAGGCATTACAAACCGGCGATTTAGAAAGTTTTATAAAAATAACAGAGAGCGAAGCACTTACCCTGCATGCCATGATGATGACTTCTATGCCTTATTTTATACTTATGAAGCCCAACACGCTTGAGATTATAAACAGGATATGGAAATACAGGCAGGAGACAACTGTGCCTGTTTGCTTTACGCTTGATGCGGGGGCCAATGTACATGTGCTATACCCTGAAAAGGATAAAGCAAAAGTTTTGGAATTTATTAAGAATGAATTAGTTGCATTGTGTCAGAACAGTCAGTATATTTGTGACGAAATTGGAAGTGGCGCGCTCAATCTTAAATAGTTATACAGTAGGTATTGTGCTGTTTTTTAATTACCTTTAATAAAAATTATCCTCAATGAAAGGACCCTTATTTTACTCAAAAATACTGCTCTTCGGAGAATACGGAATCATAAAGGATTCTAAAGGATTATCCATTCCTTATAATTTTTATAACGGTGCACTTAAAAGAGATGGCAATACATCTGAAACAGCTTTAAAATCTAACGCTAACTTAAAACGTTTTGTAACTTATTTACAGACGTTACAGGAAGAGCAGCCGGAACTGGTTACTTTTGATATAGCTACGTTAAGCAGTCATGTAGAAGAGGGTATGTATTTTGACTCTACCATTCCGCAGGGGTATGGTGTGGGAAGTAGTGGTGCTTTGGTTGCTGCTATTTATGACCGTTATGCCAATGATAAAATAACGGTGCTGGAAAATCTTACAAGGGATAAACTGTTACAGCTTAAAAAAATATTTTCTCAGATGGAGTCTTTCTTTCACGGAAAGAGTTCAGGACTGGATCCGCTTAACAGCTACCTTAGCATACCGATACTTATTAACTCTGCTGATAATATTGAGGCTACAGGTATACCAAGCCAGATAACTGATGGTAAAGGTGCTGTGTTTTTACTGGATTCCGGTATTGTGGGCGAAACTGCCCCTATGGTTTCCATTTTTATGGAGAGCTTAAAGGAAAAAGGTTTCCGCGATATGCTTAAAAAACAATTTGTAAAATATACTGATGCCTGTGTAGATAACTTTTTACATGGCGACTTTAAATCACTTTTCTCTAATACCAAGAAACTTTCTAAAGTAGTGCTTAATAACTTTAAGCCTATGATACCCGAACAGTTTCATGCACTATGGCAAAAAGGGATTGAAACTAACGATTACTACCTTAAACTTTGCGGCTCCGGAGGCGGGGGTTATATCTTAGGGTTTACCGAAGATATAGAGAAAGCAAAAGAGGCTTTAAAAGGGCATAAGCTGGAAGTAGTATATCAGTTTTAATAACTGTGCCTTATGTGTTTTCAATACCTGAAACCGTATTAAGATCGATATTTATTGGTTTTGGTATTGTAATACCAATATTGGTGCTTTCAAAAACTTACGGAGAGAAAAAGGTAAAACTCAAACAAATTTTTATACACACGTCTTTACAGGCGGTAAGGGTGGCTGGTGTAGTATATTTTATACTGTACCTGTTGCAGTCACTGCTTTTATATAATCAGCAATCTCCTACTATTGCAGAAGCAAGGAAACAGGCATTTATGTTTGGCGAAGACTGGCTGTATTATTGGTACCCACCGCTAATTATACTTTTACTGACACAAGTATGGTGGGTTAAAAAAATTGCACTAAAAAAAACAGCCTTAGTTACTTTCGGGCTTATGCTGCTTATATTGCCAGTGCTGACATCAGAAAGGGTAGCGGTGTTATTATCAGGTTTTTACCGTGACTATGTACCGGCTGATGAATGGTCTTTCCCTATACTTACCCTTTTGGCTGAGCTGGCTATAAACACTATTGTATTTATTTTTATAATCTTTACAATAATGAATATAGGTGGTAAGTTTAAAACCTTAAAAGAATAAAATGGCATCCAGAAAAACACGACATACCCTTATGAAGGTGCTCAGCCTGTTTTCTGTTGTGCGGGGCTATAATATACCTGTTATTGCGCTGGCACAATACCTGTCTGCTATTTTTATATTAGATAAAGAAAGCCGTGCGCTGGATGTAATACTGGATATTAACCTGTTTCTTATTGTGCTGGCATCGTCGCTTACCATTGCTTCGGGTTACATTATCAATAATTTTTACGATGCGCAAAAAGACCTTATTAACAGGCCGAAAAAATCAATGCTGGACAGGCTGGTGAGTCAAAAGACAAAACTATATGTGTATTTTGGGCTTAATGCACTAGTAACGCTCCTTGCTTTTTTAGTATCGTGGCGGGCGGCAGTGTTTTTCTCGGTTTATATCTTCCTGATATGGTTTTATTCTCATAAACTGAAAAAATATCCGCTGATAGGAAACCTTACGGCGGCATTGCTTGCAGTGCTTCCTTTTTTTGGGATATTGATGTACTTCAAGAATTTCTATGAAGTTATTTTTGCCCACGCTACGTTTTTATATCTCCTCATATTAATTCGGGAGCTTATTAAAGACCTTGAGAATATTAAAGGAGATTTAGTGGCAGACTACCGCACAATACCGGTAATGTTTGGTGAAAAAGCATCAAAATCTATAATTACAGCCTTAACCTTTTTAACCATACTACCTGTATATTTATTAATAGAGGTATATGATGTAGGCTATATGGATATTTACTTTTATGCAGGCATGATAGTTATAATTTTATTCCTTATGCAGTTATGGAAAGCAGAGAGCCAAAAGCAGTATCTGCAACTGCATAATATATTAAAACTGCTGATAGTTGCGGGAGTATTTTCTATTGTTCTTATAGAACCTTCAGTATTAGTACATGGCAGAAATCTATTGTCTGTTATTTAATACTATCTTTGCAAAAAATATTACAGTCAAAATGAATAACGGTAACAGTAAGAAAGGCAGCACTTCAGGAAGAGGAAGTAATGACAGGAAGAAAAGCAGCTCTTCGGCAAAACCAATGAATAAGTTTAAAAAACCTGCTTCAGTAAAGTCTGCTGGTGCTTCTGCGGCAAAACAGCCTGCGGCTAAAAAGCCGTCTAACCCTGATGAACTTCGCTTAAATAAATATATTTCTAATTCCGGTATGTGTTCCCGAAGGGATGCCGATATTTATATACAGTCGGGTAATGTAAAGGTAAACGGGCAGGTAGTTACAGAAATGGGGTATAAAGTAAAACTTACAGATATTGTACAGTTTGACGGCTCGGTTATTACACCTGAAAAGAAAGAATATATACTGCTTAACAAGCCTAAAAACTTTACCACATCCGGCGAAGGTGAGGGTGACCTGCGTAATGTTGCGGAACTTGTGCGTGCCGCTACAAAAGCAAAAATTCAGCCTATAGGCAGGATGGATAAAAATACTACTGGCTTATTGCTGTTTACTAATGATACGGATATGGTGAGGAAGTTTTCTCAGCCCAACCAAAAATCTACAAAAATATACCAGGTATCGCTTGACAGAAACCTTAAGTTTGAAGATTTAGAAAAAATAAGCGAGGGCGTAACGCTTGATGGACATAAACTGTATGTAGATGAAATTAGCTATATAGACAACGAACCAAAAACTGAAATAGGGCTTAAGTTAAGAACGCCAAACGTAAAGGTGGTGCGCGCTATTTTTGAGCATTATAAATATGATGTTTTAAAAGTTGACCGTGTATCTTTTGCAGGGCTTACCAAGAAAAACCTGCCCCGTGGCAACTGGAGGTTCTTAACAGAGCAGGAAGTTATAAACCTTAAAAATGTATAGTATTTTATAAAGGTCTGTTTTAAACAAAAACCCGGGCAGTTTAACTGCCCGGGTTTTTGTTTACTTATCTTTTGCATTCATTGGTGTTGGTTCAGGTTCTTCGCTACTTAGTCCGCGTTTGCGTAACAAAGGCTCTATAGAAGGCTCTGCACCCCTAAAGTTTTTATACATTGCCATAGGATCGGCAGTTCCGCCTTTTTCTAATATGTAATTTCTGAAGGCGTTAGCCACATCCTTATTAAATAGGGTTGTTGTTTTAAATGCTTCAAAAGCATCAGTATCTAATACACCCGACCATATATAGCTGTAATACCCGGCTGAGTAGCCCCCGTTAAATATATGGTTATAGTAGGTACTTCTGTATCTTGGTATTATGGAGGATATAAGCCCTATTTGCTGCATCGATTCTTTTTCAAAAGGCACAACATTTTGCCCTAAAGGCTCTCTAAGTGTGTGGTAATTAAGGTCAAGGTACGATGCTGCAAGATATTCTACCGTTGCAAAGCCTTGGTTAAATGTAGCCGACTCCTGCAATTTAGCAATCAGTTCATCAGGTATAACCTCGCCTGTTTTATAGTGTTTGGCATACATTTTAAGTACTTCCGGTTCAGCAGCCCAGTTTTCCATTATCTGCGAAGGCAGTTCTACAAAATCAGTAAAAACGCTTGTACCCGAAAGGCTTTGGTACTGCACATTAGAAAGCAGACCGTGAAGCGCGTGCCCAAATTCATGGAAAAAAGTAGTGGTTTCATCAAAAGTGAGCAGGGCAGGAGCATCTCCCGAAGGTTTAGTAAAATTACATACTATAGATATTACCGGGGCAATGCGGTTGCCATTTTCGGTTTTTTGTTTTCTGTAAGATGTCATCCATGCGCCCCCTTTTTTAGAAGCTCTTGAAAAGAAGTCCATATACAGGATACCTATATGTTTACCGTCTTTTTCAGTTACTTCCCATACCGTTACATCTTCATGGTATTTAGGTACATCTGTAAGTTCCCTGTATTGTAGTCCATAAAGGCTGTCAGTCACCTGAAATATCCCTTTCCTTACATTCTCAAGGCTGAAGTAAGGTTTTATTTCCTGCTCATCAAGGTCAAACCTTGTTTTGCGTATTTTTTCAGTATAATACCTCCAGTCATAAGGCTGTACGGCATCTTTTATACCGTCATTTTCCATCATGGCTTTTATATCTGCCTCTTCTTCTTTAGCTTTTGCTATGGCAGGCTCCCATAATTTGTCAAGCAGGGCATAAACATTTTCCGGGCTTTTTGCCATCCTTTCTTCCAGCACATAGGCGGCATGGCTTTCATATCCCAAAAGCCTGGCTCTCTCTGCTCTTAGGTTAGCCATTTCAACAACATTTATCCTGTTATCCAGTTTATTGCCATTGTTGCCTCTTTTTTGGTAGGCGTTCCATATTTCTTTTCTAAGCTCCCTGTTTTTGGCATAAGTTAAAAAAGGCATTACACTGCCATTATGGAGTGTAAAAATCCATTTTCCTTCTTTGTTCCTGTTTTTTGCTTCGGCGGCTGCTGCATCAATAATTTCTTCGGGCAGTCCTGCAAGGTTTTTTTCATTATCAATAACCAGTTCATAGGCATTGTTTTCGGCAAGTATATTGTCGCCATATTTTAACGAAAGTACAGAGAGGTCTTCATTAATTTTTCGCAGCCTGTCTTTTTGCTGTGCATTAAGTTTAGCTCCGCTTCTTACAAATGTTTTGTACTTTTTTTCAAGCAGTTTTGTTTGCTCAGCATTTAACTTAAATGTTATCTGGGTATCCCAAACCTGCTGTACGCGTGCAAAAAGTTTTTCATTAAGATGGATGTTGTCATTGTGTTTAGACAGTTCTGGCGCAAGCTCCTGAGCCAGTTTTTGGAGGGTGTCATTTGTATTGGCAGAGTTAAGGTTGTAAAAAACAGTAGTTATCCTGTTAAGCAAAGCTCCTGAATTTTCCATCGCTTCTATGGTATTTTTAAAATCAGGTTTTGCAGGGTCATTAGCTATTGCCTCAATTTCATTTTGCTGTATGCTTATTGCCTCCAGTATGGCAGGTTTAAAATGCTCATTTTTTATGAGGTGAAACGGCGGTACCTCATAAGGTGTTTCATAAACTGCCAGGAGTGGGTTGTCACTGCCTATAGTTTCAGCTTTGTTTTCCTGTTTACACGACATATATATACCGGATATTAAGGTTAATGCTATTAAGGTTCTTTTTTTCATGTTTTCGGGTGATTACATCAGTAAAAATATCTCAATTGTAATTAATAACCAAGTTTTATGCCGTTAACTTAAATTATGCAAAAAAATAAAAGACCGGCAACAGCCGGTCTTTATATTAAGCGTTAAGTGCCTCAACTTTAATGTCATTATCGTTGAGCATATCCTTCAGCATATTTTCTATACCGCTTTTAAGTGTAAATGTAGAAGAGGGGCAGCCACTGCACGCGCCCTGTAATATAACTTTAACCCTTTTGTCGTTTTCATCATATGAGTCAAAAGCAATATTGCCGCCATCACCTGCTACGGCAGGTTTTACATATTCTTCCAGTATGTTGATAATGCGTTGGGATGTTACATCAAGGGAGTCAAAATAAGTTTCTTTCTGTTTTTCATTCTGCGGCATCTGCTGTACTAAAGACTCGTCTATAACGGTATTTCCGTTTTCAATAAACGTTTTAATAAAAGTGCGTATTTCAGATGTTATCTCGTCCCATTCACTAACGCCGAATTTAGTTACAGAAATATAATTTTCATCTATAAAAACTTCTTTAACATAGGGGAATTTAAATAACTCCTGTGCTAAGGGAGATGCTTTTGCATCATCAATATTTTTAAACTCGGCAGGTATCTTAGTAAGCAGTTTATTGTAAACAAATTTTAATACCGCCGGGTTAGGGGTAGATTCTACATAAATAGTAACAGGCAGTTTCTTTTTAGCTTCGGCTTCCGGTTTTACTATCTCTCCGCCATTATTTACAAAGTCTTCAATTTGTGTGGCAACATCTTCCTGTACATCTTCCCATTCTACAATATTATATTTTTCTATAGCTATAAAATTGCCTGATATGTATACTGTTTTTACAAAAGGAAGATAAAAAAGCTGCCGTGCCAGTGGTGACCCTGCTGCCTCATCTATATTCTTATATTCATAGTTATTACTTTTAGCTATAAAATCGCTAAACTCAAATTTAACTATGGCAGGGTTTTGTGTGGTCTTTATCGTTATTTTTTCCATGGATTTAAATTTTATGCAAAATTAATATAAAAAATATTGGAAGATACAGTAGGGTGATTTTTGTTTTAGTTGTTAAGTTATAAATATAATGTTGCTAAACATAAAAAAAAGCTCCTATTTTGTGATTTTTTTAAATTTAACAGCCAAAGTATTAATGAATATCTATATTTGAGGTTTTTATAAAAGAAAGTGTATATTAAGCATACCTTCACAGTATTTTAACTATTGATTTACAATTAAAATTAGCTATATGAGAAAACTATTACTCACTCTGTTGTTGCTTTTCGGGCTTTTTAATTCCCATGCACAGTCAGATATTGTTGTTTTCAGTACCAACCCTACCAATACATATATACAGGGAGAAACGCTCACGTTTTCGGTAATGGTAACAAATAATGGACCAGACCCTGCATTTGGTGTTTCTGTTTTTTATGCTATACCTGCGGGTATCCCAATGCCTCCCGGTATCACTAAATTCTGGTGGTCTGGCAGCAATGGCTCCTCAGGTACAAATGTACCTTTAAATAATACTATCCCTACACTTAATGTAAACCAAACGGTAACATATACTATAAATATAAAAATACCAAACAATTATGTAGGGGAACTGGTAGATGTTACAGTATTATATAACACACAGTCTGCAATAGTATATGAGCTAACCGACGGTACAACACAGTACACACCAGGTGAAGACACGGTCTATACCCTTACTGTAACCAATACAGGTCCGCAGGACGCTCAAAATGTACAGGTTCTTACAGAAATTCCGGCGGGTATAACTGAAATGAGTTGGGATGGCAACGGTAGCACGGGCTCAAATGCAAATATGCAGGATGTTATAGAACTTCTTGGAGTGGGGCAGACGGTTATCTATACAATTACTGTTGGAGTTCCTGAAAATTATAATGGAGAATTATGGATGATGCCTTATATTACAGCAAATGTAACTGGGGCAGTGCCTTATTGTGAAACCTGCCCAGATGTAAATACATCATCAGTGGGAACTGATATTATTACTGTTGTAAATAACGGACAGACAATATATGTGCCAGGTTCAACCTCTGAATATACTGTAACTGTGAGTAATGAAGGTAGTGAAACTGCCGAAAATGTAAACATAATTTTTTCTTTGCCAGCAGGTGTAACAGTTGCTGATTGGGAAGGGGATAATGGTTCATCTGGAGATATAGATGATTTACAGGATGCTATTGGTAATCTTGAACCAGGTGAAACAGTTACATATACTTTAACTATAGGGGTTCCGGCTGATTTTACTGGTGATTTTTCTGTTACGGCCAATGTGGCAAGTACTACAAATAATACAACTCCTACATGCGATCAATGTACAGATACTGATTACGAAACAGCTTCTGCAAATATAGTAGTAACCAATACTAACGGACAGGATATTTATACAGCAGGCGACACTTCTGTTTATACACTGACAGTTGTGAACAACGGACCCACTGATGCTGAAAATGTACAGGTTACAAATGCTATACCTGATGGGATAACAAGTTTTTCATGGACAGGTAGTAATGGCTCATCGGGCACAGATATAGCACTTGATGATGTAATTGCTGGAATGGCAGTAGGGGAAGAAGTAACTTATACTATAACAATACAGATACCTGCTGACTTTAACGGGCCGCTGGTAAGCGAAGCTGTTGTTACAAGCGATACCCCCAACCCTGATGATACTTGTGAAAACTGTACAGATACCGACTTTGATGCGGTTGAGGCAGATTTGGTGGTGACAAAAACATTGAATACAGGTAATACCTATACTGCCGGATTAAATGCAGTTTATACCATAACTGTAGAAAATGAAGGTCCGTCAGCTGCGGCTAATGTTGTTGTTGAAGATATAATACCTACAGGTTTTGATCCAGCAACAGTAACATGGTCAGGTTCTAATGGCTCAAGTGGAACAGGTAATCTTAATGATGTTATACCCGCATTACTTGTAGGTGAAACAATTACCTATCAATTAACGATGCCTATTCCTAGTGGATACAATCAGCAGGCTAATATAGTGAATGAAGTAACAGTAACAAGTGATACTCCGGATCCTAATCCGGACTGTGATGCTTGCGTACATACTGCAACACCAAATCCGCTTGCTAACCTTGTTACCTTAAAAACAAACGGGCAAACCCATTATTTAGCCAATCAGCAAACAACATATACTATAACTATAACGAACCCTGGTCCAAGTGACGCATATAATGTTGTAGTTA
>JBQGDD010000354.1:0-6099 GCA_052038845.1 Dyadobacter sp.
AAAAAAATGAAATTATTTAATTTATTTAGAAAGGGTAATAACCCGCCACAAAAAACACTCCACATCGCGGGTATTGGAAAGATGCACCTTGTAAAGGAATATGGAGATTTATTGTTTAAGGGGACTATTACCTCATCATCAATTAGCAATAGTTTTGTTTTGCGTTTTCCTGTTAATGCTGATGACCTGACAAACTTTCAAATAGATTACTACAGATTAATTGAGCAGAATTGGGCTGAAATTGTAAGCCAACTGCCACAAAACAAAATGAAAGGTTTGTTTATAGTCAGCGACATCCTCATACCGGACAGTGATGATAGCAGGTATGATATAGGTGCTGAAATTGTAATGAAAAATGATTTATCTGTCTATTCTGTAATCCTCAAAGATATAAGCGTAGAAGAGGTAATACCTATAGAATAGTTACCTAAAAATATAGTCAGGCGTATCAACAAATTAAAAAAGCTACCTTTTAGGTAGCTTTTTTTGCTATATATCAATAATGTTTTAAAATTGCAACGCCGGAAATCTTACATTGGCGAAACCCATTCTTCCGGATTCAGCCTTGTAGTATTTTGCATAACCATAAATTTAATTACAGTTACTTTAGTAACAGGATTGGTGTACACTTTACCAATATTTTGTTTTAAGGAAATCTTATCTCCTTTAGAAACAGAAACATTTGCAAGACCGCTATATACTGTAATATAGTTACCATGAACAACAAAAACTACTCTCAGTCCATTCATAATCTGTATATCCATAACCTCACCTGCAAATACCGCTCGCGCATTAGCACCTTCTTCAGTTGTTATTTCTATCCAGCTATGATCAACCTCTACAGCAGAAGCAAGAGGGCTTCTCTGTTTGCCAAAACGCATAGACATGTAACCTTTCTCTACAGGCCATGGCAAACGCCCTTTATTTGCTTTAAAATTATCGGCTATAATCTTGCCTTCCTTAGTAAGTGCAATTTTAGATGCATCACCAGCTGCAACAGGTGTGGTCTTGCCCTCAGCGGCAGCTTTTGCAGCGGCCTTTCTGTTAGCTTCAGCAATGGCTTCTTTTACAATTTTATCAATCTGCCTGTCTATTTCCTTTGCTTCCTTTTGTTTTGAATTTATATCGGCAAGAATTTTTTTCTTATCCTTCTGTATAGACTTTACAAGGGTTTGCAGTTTGCTTTTCTCTTCTTCAAGTTCCTTTTTGTCCCTTTCGTTTTCGGCAAGCAGTTTTATTTTTTCGTCTTTCTGGGAATTAAGGGTTTTGTTAAGCTCCTCAAGCTTCTCCATTTTGCCCCTTATTTCTTCCCCCTGTACCTTTCTGAAGCTTGCATACTGTTTTATATACTGCATCCTTTTATAAGCCTGTAAAAAGCTGTCAGAAGAAAGTATAAACATTATACGGCTCTGGTCAGATCGTGTTTTGTATGCCTTGAGTATCATGTTGGCATAATCTTCTTTAAGCACTTTCAGTTCCCTGTTCAGTTTATTTATTTCGAGCTGATTCAGGTAAATATTATCGGTAAGTATTTTTGTCTGCTTTTGGGTATTGGCAATCAGCTTTTCTGTAAGCGTAATTTTAGTATTACTTTCTGATATTTTACTTAATACAGATTTTTCCTTTTGATTTTCTGTGCTTTGCAGGCTTTTAAGCGATGATATTTCTTTTAATATCTGCGCTTTTCGCTGTTCAAGCTGTTCTTTTTGCCCCTGTGCCCAGGCGCATGCGGTAAAAGCTATAAGAAAAATAGTAAGGACGGCTCTTGTCATGTTTGGTAAACTATTCTATATAAATCCGTTTAGCCCCTGAAGGTACACTGTACGGAAAGGTTAGATTTTCATCAAAGGTAACAGTATTGTAATCGATATCAATACTAACATTTTCTTTTTGTTGCGCCCGAATTTCAATGCGCGACGGCACTACGGCTTTTGGATATTTTACATGCGCAGGATATTGTATATCTAAACTGCGGTTTTCTGACCCGTTTTGGGTTACAAGCTGTTTTTTTAATAAAAAGCCTGCCGCCTCAAATAAAAAGTTCTTACTGATGCCGTTTTTAGGCGTTTTGGTTTGCAGTTTGTAAAGTCCGTCTTCAATATTGGCGGTATAGCTGCCCTCATAAAGATTATCCATAGCTTCGCCCAGTAATATATTCTGTACTTTGCTGTAATCTAACGGGGTGCCAAGCCATCTGCTCAACAATGCATAATCGCCCTCAAAATAAGTACCGTTTATCTTTTCGTAATAACTCACTTTTTCAGGTGTAATCAGTGCTTTTGCAAGTGTAATACCTAAAACGCGGATACTGACAGTTATAATTTCGTCTTTTTTTATCCTAACCTCAGCTGATACATTTTGTGTTTGCTTTCTGTCTTCATAACGTGCTTTCGCGCTTATAAAAAGCGTATTGAAGTTACGGGTAGTAGCATAATGCCCGTCGGCAATTTCCTTAACTGACCTTGCCTCTTCTGCACTTTGCTCCGCAATCAGTGCCTGTTTAGATTTGCACGACATAAATGCAGTAAGCACTATAACCAGGGCAATTATTTTTTTCATGTAGTTTTCTTCTGTTTAAGTAATTTTTCAGCACGGGCAAAGTAGGTGTTTCTTTTAGTACTGTCGCCAAGCCCGTTATATGCTTCACCCAACTGCCTGTTAAAGCCGGCTTCAAGCTCAATATCTTCCACCACATAATCTATGCCTTCTTCTAAAATATCTTTAGCTTCCTTATATTTCTTAAGCCCATTTGCACCAATGCCTGCAAAATAATACAGCTTTGCATGCATGGGGTAAAGCTCCAGGTATTCTTTTGCTTTGGCACTTAGCTTATCAAAGTTGGCACTTTCGGCATACGTGTATAGCAGCAGTTCAATTGCCTCTATATCATCTGCTTTTGCAGAAAGGCTTTTTTCAAAATAATGGGCTGAAACAGTATAATTTTTTTTATTAAACAGAAATTTGCCCACTTCCTTCGGTACATTTACCTGCTTATCGTCTTCAAAATAACCTACGGCTTTTTCGAGCTGGGGCATATACTGTGCGTTTGAAGAGGCAAATATCAAAAACTCATTAAGTACCCTGTGCTTAATTTTGCTGTCTATCTTATCACTGCCCAGCACAGTAAACATAGCCGATGCAGCCTTTTCTCCTTCATTATTATTTAGATGAAACTTAAACAGGCTTACCTGTGCCCAGTCAGATTCAGGGATTTCTTTTTCCAGCATTTTGGCAACTTCCTGCGCTCTCTCTTCTTGGTTGCTCTCAGAATAAAGGTAAATCAGCTTAAGGTAGTTCGACTCCTCCTTTGGGTTCTTTTTTATAGCGGCTTCAAGTATTTCCTTTTGTGGAGATTTATACTTTTCATCACTCATTATCTGTATCCTGTATATCTCCCTTTTATCAGAATGCCCCACAGTGTCCTCAAGCTCATCTATCAGCTCCAGTGCCTTGTCATATTGTTTTGTGTACATATATAAAGAAACAAGGTCTTCCTGATAATACTCCCTGCGCCACTCAGTAAGTTTTTGTACAACAGGTATAGCTTTATTATAGTCCTGCGTTTGGTAATATACATCATAAAGCCCTGTCCAGTACCAGCGGTTTTTTGGGTCGAGCTGGGTTGCCTTTAAAAAAGCCTTTTCTGCATCCGGGTAGCTTTTAATTGCAATATAATTACGCCCCAATTCATTATGAATAATAGGGTTATTAGGCTCTTTAATCAGGCATTTTTGTAATGACTGTATAGCCTTATCATAGTTTTCAATTCCCTTTTGCTTTAACGCTTCAAAAAAGTTATTCTCAAACTCATCATTTGCCAGAGCAATTTCATCCGGCTCTTCCTGCGCATAAAAAACCTCCGGGCTTAATATAAGCCCCGAAAACATTAAAACATATAACAGGAATTTAAACTTCATAATTATTATTCTATAACAGAATAGTCGCCTATGCTTATGCTGGTAAACTTACCGTTAAAAACAGCATTATTACCTATCATGGCGTTATCTAAGTCGGCATTTTTTATAACCGAACTGGTTTGTACCAAACTGTTTTTTATTGTACTGTTTTCTACCACCGTATTATTACCTAACGACACATTAGGCCCTACTGTTGCATTTTTTAACATAACGTTTTCGCCAATGCAGCAGGGAGGTATTATAGTGCTGTTTTCTGACTTTACCGATGCAGCTACCATATTTTCTCCGTCGTTGTGTAAAAAGCCCAGCATCCTGCTGTTGGTTTCTACGGTTACATTTTTATTACCGCAGTCCATCCACTCTTCTACCTTACCGGGAACAAATTTCATGCCCTTTTGCTTCATGTTCTCAAGCCCATCGGTAAGCTGGTATTCGCCGCCTTTTACAATGTTATTGTCCAGCAGGTATTGCAGCTCCCCACGCAGTGCTTCGCCACTCTTAAAGTAATAAATCCCTATAATAGCAAGGTCAGACACAAACTCCTTTGGCTTTTCAACAAAATCAACAATTTCATTTTTATCATTAAGCTGAACCACCCCAAAAGCACTTGGGTCGTCTACCTGTTTTACCCATATTACACTGTCGGCTGTAGTATCTAACGTAAAATCTGCCCTAAAAAGTGTGTCGGCATACGCAACCACTATTGGTCCGCTCATAGATTCTTTAGCGCACATAATGGCGTGGGCAGTACCCAAAGCCTCATTTTGGTAATATATAGTCCCTTTCGAGCCCAGTTTTTCTGCAATGGCAATAAGGTCTTCTTCTACCTTTTTACCAAAATCTTTATGGATTATAAACGCTATCTCATCAATATCCTGATTAATAACCCCTGCAATATCTTCTACAAGGCGATGCACAATGGGTTTACCGGCTATAGGGATTAATGGTTTAGGTACTGTTAAGGTATGTGGGCGCAGGCGTGAGCCCCTGCCGGCCATGGGGACTATT
Source organism: Dyadobacter sp. (assembly GCA_052038845.1). Lineage (GTDB taxonomy): Bacteria > Bacteroidota > Bacteroidia > Flavobacteriales > Flavobacteriaceae > Flavobacterium. The sequence continues at coordinate 4,926 of JBQGDD010000354.1, forward strand.
ATTTTCATTTTATTTTTATAATTGGGGTTGTCAATATTTGTTTAAATTACTTTACTCCTGTACTGCCAAAGCCTCCCGCACCACGGGTTGTTTCGGTTAGGACTTCTACTTCCTGCCATTCTGCACGCTCGTGTTTGGCAATTACAAGCTGCGCTATCCTTTCTCCGTTTTCTATTGTAAAGGCTTCAGTAGATAAATTTACTAAAATTACACCAATTTCTCCCCTGTAATCAGCATCTACTGTACCGGGGCTATTTAATACTGTTATGCCTTTTTTTGCGGCAAGCCCGCTGCGTGGGCGCACCTGCGCTTCATAGCCAATAGGTAGTTCTATAAAAAGTCCTGTTTTTATTATTGCCCTGCCCATTGGGCTTAGCAATACAGGTTCATCAAGGCTGGCTCTTAAATCCATCCCTGCCGAGGCAATGGTTTCATAATTGGGTAATTGGTGTGATGAAGTGTTTATTATCTTAATTGTCATGCGTATGTGTTTATGTATCAAATATCAATATACTATCAGTAATAACCAAGTAAAGGGTTATAATTATTGTTTCCTTTTTATAATCCTGAGCAGGATTTCCTTTTCATTGTAGTAAATAAAACCGCCATAGAGTAAAATAACGGCAGCCCCAACTATATAATTTTCTCTGAAACCGTAAAAATACAGCATGGAAAACCCTGTTGAAAGCAACAGGTAGCCACCAATTTTTTTAAGGTTATAAGGCACAGGATAATATTTATTACCCATGTACCATGATATAATCATCATACTGCCATAGGCAGCCAGTGTTGCTATTGCCGAACCTACATAGCTGTATTTTGGTATCAGTGCAAAGTTAAGCCCTATGGTTACTATAGCTCCCACAATGGAAATGTATGCCCCTATACGGGTTTTATCGGATAGTTTATACCATACCGAAAGGTTATGGTAAATGCCTAAAAAGAAATTAGCCAGTATAATAAGCGGCACTACCTTCATCCCTTCCCAGTAATCCTGGTTGTTGATGAAAATCTGTTTTAGTATATCAGAGAAAACCACTACCACGAGAAGGATAACCGATCCAAATACTACAAAATACTGTGTGATTAAGGCATAGGTTTTTGTAGCCGACTCATTTTTTGCATAGCTAAAGAAAAAAGGTTCAATGCCCAGCCTGAAAGCTGTTGCATAAAG
>JBQGDD010000355.1:0-1778 GCA_052038845.1 Dyadobacter sp.
TTTTTATAAGTAATATATGCATCAAAAGTATAATCGTTATCGTTTATAGCATTCTGGTCTACAGAACTACGTACGTTATCGAAAACTTTGCCACCGTAGCTTACCATTTTATTAAAACTTCTCGATTGAGAATCACTACTGTTAAAACCAATCCTCGCTGTTACAGTAAGGTCCTGTAGTGGTTCATAATCTAATCCAAATGTTCCGCTTATCCTTCGAAGGTCATAATCATTATAGGTATTTGCCATTTGCGCAAGCGGATTGATTATTTCGTTACCAAGGTTACTACCCGGCACGGTGCTGCTGCCTGTAGGCAGTACAGTAAAATCTCCGTTTTCATCAAAAGGAGTATATATAGCAGGAGTATTGATTGCATTAAACAATACCGAGCCTAATGTGTTCTCGCTAAGTGACTGCCTGTTAATGTCGGTATAGATAACATTTGTATTTAACTTCAGGTTATCAAGTAAATCAGCAGTCATACCTAAACGGAAGGTGTTTCTGTCAAAATGTGACTTGCTGCCACCCACAATACCATCCTGGTCTAAATGTGAGGCACTGATGCTGTAGGTTATTTTATCTGAACCACCTGTTGCAGTAATATCATGGCTGATAATTGGCGCACTTTGAAAAACATGATCCTGCCAGTTAGTACCTGTACCTAACGTTGAAGCGTTAGGGAAGGGGATAGGTTGCCCACCATTAGCATAGCTTTCATTTAATAAAAGAGCATACTCTGTAGCGTTAAGTAAAGGCAATTTTCTTGATGTTTCCTGAGAACCTATATAAGTATTATAGCTAAAGCTCAGCTTGGTGTTTTTGCGCCCTTTTTTTGTAGTTACCAATACAACACCATTTGCACCTGCTGTACCATATATGGCTGCCTGTGCATCTTTTAATATAGTAATGTTTTCTATATCATTAAAGTTAAGGTCGCTAAGTGAACTGATGTAACCATCTACTAAAACTAAAGGAGCAGCAATACCATTTGTTGCTATTCCCCTTATCCTTATATCAAGCCCTGCACCCGGTGCTCCTGACTGTGTTGTTACATTTACACCACTTACAGTACCCTGTAAAGCCTGCTCAATTTTAATAGGTCTTAAATTTTCAATAACTTCAGTATCTATAACACCTACTGCACCCGTAACTTCTCTCCTTCGCTGTGTACCATACCCAATAACAACAACTTCATCAAGTGTCTGGGCGTTTTCTAAAAGCGACACATTCATAGTTGAGCCGGTTACTTCCTGCTCTAAGGTTTCAAAACCTATAAAACTGAAAACAAGGGTTGCACCCGTGGGCGCAGTGATACTAAAGTTACCATCAATATCTGTAACGGTAATTGCCTGAGAGTTTTTTACCGAGACATTTACCCCAGGCATAGGCAAACCTGTGGATGCCTCATTTACTTTACCACTGACTTCGACTTCCTGCGAATAGCAGAAAGATGAAATCAGGAAAAAAGCAATGAATAATAGTTTTGACTTCATATATAAATTGTTTTTGTGATATTATAAAAGTAGCTGACATTATTCCATATAAATGAAAAACAACCTTTACAAAAAATATACATAGCCAAAAAAATTACAGTGCAGAGTGATTAAGTGGCGTTAACACACGCTTAACACTATTTTAAGCTTAGCAATTCATTTGATTCGTAAGCTACGAAAACCTTGTAAATGCTGATATGTTGTGCTTATGTATAGGTGAAATGTACAGTTGATGTAGTATATTACAATGATAAAATGTACTCAACAAGGCTTAATTCATGCTGT
>JBQGDD010000356.1:0-2079 GCA_052038845.1 Dyadobacter sp.
CTGTCCCACGGCAATCGGTTGGAGACAGACAGTTATCTAGCAGCCTCTTACAGCATAGGTAATGAGATACATTCCAATTATAATAATTAAAATGGATTCAAATCCGGTAATATTATGTAATTTCAGGATTTAAATCCAGGGATATGATTATTAGAACACTTCATACTAGCATAGAACAAAGATTGTTTAAGGGGAAAGCTATTCTGCTATTTGGTCCAAGACAATCTGGCAAATCGACCTTAGTGGAGTCGGTGCTCGCCGGAAAAGAGTTCATGTATCTCAATGGAGATGACTCTGATGTCCGTGAAATTCTAACCAGTACGACTGCAGCGAAGTTACGCTTGGTAGTTGGCAATAAAAAGATCCTGTTTATCGATGAAGCTCAGCGTATACCCAACATTGGCCTCACACTCAAATTATTTACAGACCAGATTAACGACGTACAGGTAATCGCGACAGGATCATCTGCTTTTGAGTTATCAAGTAAGGTAAATGAGCCGCTTACGGGAAGAAAGTATGAGTTTATGCTGTATCCATTGAGTTTTGCCGAAATGGTACAGCAAAATGGGCTGATACAAGAAAAGAGACTCATAGAACACCGCATAATTTATGGAGGTTATCCAGAAATTGTAACTAATACAGGAGAAGAAAGAGAGCTATTGAAACTTCTCGCAAGTAGTTATCTGTATAAAGATCTATTGATGCTGGAGCAAATAAAGAAGCCCATACTACTTGAAAAGCTGCTAAAGGCACTTGCCCTACAGGTAGGGAGCGAGATCAGTTATCAGGAAATCGGTCAGACAATTGGTAGTGATAGTAAGACTGTCGATAAGTATATAGATTTACTTGAAAAGGCCTATGTTGTGTTTCGTCTCCCTGCATTAAACAGAAATGTTCGCAACGAAATCAAAAAAGGCAAGAAAGTTTACTTTTATGACAACGGGATACGGAACGCGATTATCAATAACTTCAAGCCGGTTATATCAAGAACCGATGTTGGCGCTTTGTGGGAGAACTACATCATTTCTGAACGCCTGAAGTATTTGCAATATAGAGGTCTAGATGCAAACTTCTATTTTTGGCGTACAACCCAACAGCAGGAAATAGACCTTATAGAAGAGCATGGGGACGAGCTATTAGCGTTCGAGTTCAAATGGAGCTCAAAGGAAAGACCACGCTTTCCTCAAACCTTTACAGATAACTATGATTCGAAAACATATATTATCTCTCCAGATAACATGGAAGAATTTTTGTTGCCAGCGAACAATGGTAGCTATTAGCCGATTTAGTATTCATTATCCACTTACTTGGACTCTCTAGAAAATACTATCATAGCAATAAACCAAAAAAATTCCAGAACATTACTGGAATATACAAAACCAGTATTACTTACGAAAATATAATTTTACTAGTCACAAAATTGTACTTAAAACATTTATCTGTCAAGTTATTTAAACATTTGCTAGCAACGCTTGCGATTGACATAGCAAATTTTTAAGTTAGCAAAAGGATTGATTACTATCTGATAATCAGAAAATTACGAACATATTTAATGGGAATTTTGATGCGTGGGAGAATCGTGGGAGGTTAAAAATGCAATGACTATAACATATTAGTTATCAATGAGATATAAAATATGTTCGAATCCCTCTCTAATTTGTTCTTAAACGTAAGCAATTTCCTCGAGCTAATAAATCAAATTACTTAACAACATTCTTCACCGCTGATCTAACGCCTTCGAAAACAAATTCTAATTTCTATCTAAATAAGTAAACAAAACATCATTAGAATAAACCGAAAACAGTGAGATCTTACGCTGTAAAAATCTCACTGTCCAAGATTCTTGAACCAAACAACAATATTCTAAACAAGTTTCTTTGACAATTTTGCCATATCCTTACTGATTTTCCGGTCTACAATTCGGGCATAATGCTGAGTACTCTTTAAAGTCTTATGACCAAGCATCTTCGACACTGTTTCAATCGGAACATCGTTTGCCAAGGTAACGGTGGTCGCGAAAGTATGCCTTGCCAGGTGAAAGGTAATTGGGCGGTCTACGCTACAAACATCTGCGATCTC
>JBQGDD010000357.1:0-7835 GCA_052038845.1 Dyadobacter sp.
AGTAACACATTTTTTAATGCTGTACTGCCATTTACCGTTAGTTAAGGTGAATTTTAAATGGGCTAAATCTACACCGTCAAGCGAAGTGCCCGACATTACCCCTATAACGTTATAGTTTTTGGAATTCATGGCTTAAAATTAGGTAATGTTATTGAAAAATTCACATTTAATAATTACTTTTGGACGCAATAAAATAAAATATAATTAAAATACTCATGGATTTTAAACTTACTGAAGAACATCTGATGATCCAAAAGGCAGCACGCGATTTTGCACAGTCTGAACTGTTGCCGGGTGTTATAGAAAGAGATGAGAAACAAATTTTCCCTACAGAGCAAATTAAAAAAATGGGAGAGCTTGGGTTTCTTGGTATGATGGTTGACCCTAAATATGGTGGCAGCGGGCTTGATACAATATCTTACGTGCTTGCTATGGAAGAAATCTCAAAAGTAGATGCTTCAGCTTCGGTTGTTATGTCTGTAAATAATTCACTTGTTTGCTGGGGGCTGCAAACCTTTGGTACAGAAGAGCAAAAAGAAAAATACCTGACCAGGCTTGCTACAGGAGAAATTATAGGTGCTTTCTGCTTATCTGAACCGGAAGCGGGAAGTGATGCTACCTCTCAAAAAACTACTGCTATAGATAAAGGTGACCATTACCTTTTAAACGGTACTAAAAATTGGATTACAAACGGAAGTACTGCAGATGTTTACCTGGTAATTGCACAAACGGATATCGATAAAAGGCATAGGGGTATTAATGCCTTAATTATTGAAAAAAATATGCCCGGTTTTGAAATTGGAGCAAAAGAGCAAAAGTTGGGCATCCGTGGTTCTGATACACATTCTTTAATGTTTACTGATGTAAAGGTACCAAAGGAAAACAGGATTGGTGAAGATGGATTTGGATTTAAATTTGCCATGAAAACTCTTGCCGGCGGCAGGATAGGTATAGCATCTCAGGCACTGGGTATTGCTTCGGGTGCCTATGAGCTTGCGCTTAAATACTCTAAAGAGCGTAAAGCGTTTGGTACAGAAATATGCAACCACCAGGCAATTGCCTTTAAACTTGCAGATATGGCTGTACAGATTGAGGCGGCACGCCACCTGTGCATGAAAGCAGCATGGGATAAGGATAATGGCAATAACTACGACCTGAGCGGTGCAATGGCAAAGCTATATGCGTCTCAGGTTGCAATGGATACTGCTGTTGAAGCGGTACAGATACATGGCGGAAACGGATATGTAAAAGAATACCATGTTGAAAGGCTGATGAGGGATGCTAAAATTACGCAGATATATGAAGGAACTTCAGAAATTCAGAAGATAGTAATTTCAAGGTCTGTTATAGGAAATTAGTTCTAAAACATTTATATACAGGAAGAAGCCGGCATCACTGCCGGCTTCTTTTATTTAAATTGTAATTATTAAAAAAATAATTATCTAATTACTTCAGTCTTATTTTAACCGTTAAAAAATGCATTATATCGAAAAAATATAAATCTCTTTCCTATAGTTGAATCAGTTAGCTATTTTTATATATATTTAACAATTACAGTAATACATTGTAAAGATTTATGTAATTTCTGTTGTCTGTATATAGCTAAAAAGTGACATAAATATTTTAATTAATATGTAATTATGTTATAGTGTTTTATAAAGACAATGCTATTTAAAAATGAAATTTATTCCAACTAAATAACTAAAAAATCAGCAACATGAACATTATTGGTCAACGTATTAAAAAATTAAGGGAAGAGAAAGGGATAACGCAGGAAGCAATGGCTTTACAGTTAGATGTTACACAAAGCAATTATGGCAGGCTCGAAAAAGACGACAGGAGGCTTAATGTGGTAAAACTGCTTAAAATTGTGAGGATACTTGATGTAAACGTCAACTATCTTTTTAATGAAGTAATGAATAATAACACCGATGGCGAAGCCGATGTTCTTTCGGCTTCTAATAAAGAAGTATATGATATTTTGGTAAACAGCCTAAGGGCTGAGATACAGCATTTAAAAGAAGAGATACAGTTTTTAAGAGTTATTGTAAAAAGCTAAACTATCGTAAAGCCTGATTAAATTTTATACTTAAAAATATATTGTGCCGTTTTACAAGGATAAAAATCCTTATTTTTACTTATGGTGCAAAAACCTAAGTCAGTTAAATATAAAGTACTAACCGGATACTTCCTGCTGTTTTTAATAGCGGTGGTATCTGTTTGGTTTGTATATACAGAGATACTTAAAAATGTAGCCACTACGCGCATTGATAATGATAATACTAAAATAATACAGATAAGCAGTGCCGTTGCCGACCTTTACGCATCTGAAGCTGTGGGAAGAAGTGCAATCCTTACCGGTACTGCCCAGGATTATAACAGGTACAGCAAACTGATTGACAGTATTAGTTTTAATATTGATACTATAAAGCAGGGGGTAGAGGAGGCACAGACACCTAAGTTTGACTCGATACAGCTGCTTCTTGAGAGAAAGCGCAACAGTATAAAGGAGATTATACAATACCGCAAAACATACAATCAGGAAAACACCTACAGGCAGGCAATCAACAGGATATACAGTGCCAAAGATTCTGTTATAGCTCAAACAGAGCCTATACGCATATCTGACCGCAACCCGATGTGGGGGATATTAAATGCTTTGCTTACAGAACAGCAGCAGGACTCCCTGAGCAAATTTGCTTCAAACGATTCACTTTTAAATGCCTTTAAAAATGTGCTTACAGACCTGTATGTTAAAGATAATATTGTGCAGCGCCAGCTTTTCCAGAAAGAGCAGAAGCTGCTTGATGAAAATCAGGTAATATCAGATCAGTTACGGGTTATTTTAGCATCTCTGGAAAATGAGTTTCTTTTAAAATCCTATGCAAAAATGCAGGAATCTGAGGAAGCAGCCAATAAAACTGCTGAAACCATGTCGTGGGTAGGGGCTATTTCGTTTTTTATACTTTTAGTTTTTGCATGGGTAATAATTCGCGACCTTACTTCCAACCAAAATTACAGGCAGCAGCTTGAGGTGCTCAATATTGAAAATGAAGAGCTGCTTAGAAGTAAATCTATGCTGATGGCAACGGTTACGCATGACCTGCAGACACCTCTAGGAAGTATAATAGGCTTTTATGATTTGCTTAAAAATTCGGCAATAAACCCAAAACAGCAGCAATATCTTAATAATATAAAAGAATCTGCCGATTATATCCTTAAGCTTGTTAATGATCTTCTTGATTTTTCTAAACTTGAAAATAACAGGATAACGATAGAAGAAAGGGCTTTTAATATGAAAAACATGATTGAAAGTACCTGCATGGCGTTAGAGCCTATAGCTATAAATAAAGACATAGAGCTAACCTGGGATATTGATGAAGAATTAAACGGGCTTTTTGTCTCTGACCCGTACCGTATAAAACAGGTGCTTACTAACCTTATAAGTAATTCGGTTAAGTTTACTAACAGGGGTTCTGTAGAAATTACGGGTAAGATTGAAAACAACAGTATAATTATATCTGTGCTTGATACCGGTATTGGTATTGCTAAAGAAAAGCATGAAGATGTTTTCAGGGAATTTACACAGGCACATTCCGGCATAGAGAAAAAATTTGGAGGTACAGGACTCGGACTTACCATATCAAAAAGGATTCTTGAACTTTTGGGTGGCGATATAACCCTTGAGAGCGAAATAGGGCAGGGGTCAATTTTTACAATACAGTTGCCATGTTTACCTTCTGATGAGCAGGAGTATGTGGCTAAAGAACAACAGGCAGAAGAAAATGTTATTTCTTACCTAAGTGGTAAAAAAATACTTGTTGTTGATGATGACAATGTTCAGCTAACATTAATGACAGAGCTATTTGCCAACTATCCTGTGTTTTTAAAAACAGAAATCAATTCATCTGAAATTATACCGATACTTAAAAAGGACTCTTTTGACTTACTTATAACCGATATACAAATGCCTATAGTAGATGGCTTTGAACTAATAAAGCTAATCCGCTCCCATGAAGATGATGCAATAGCAAAAATTCCTGTAGTGGCATTATCAGGTAAAAGAGATTTAACTAAGGAGGTGTTTACAAAAGCAGGCTTCACCTCACATCACCCAAAACCGATACAGTTTGAGCAGCTGTTAGTACTGCTTTCGGGAATTTTTGGTAATAAGTCGCTTCCAGAAGTTGAAGCTGAGGTATTGCCAGACTTAAGGCAGCTATATAACCTTAAAAGCCTTTCGCAATTTACGTTTAATGATCCTGAATCGCTTAAAGCTATACTTTTAACATTTATAAACAGTGCTAAAGATAATTGTGCTGAATTAAAAGTGGCGGCTACTAATGATGATGAACAGCGAATAGCTGAACTGGCGCACAAAATGATACCCATGCTTAAGCAGATGGAGGTGCATACAGTAGCCGAAATGCTGATACCGCTTGAGGAAAGGACTTTAGAGCTTGATAAAGACAGCCGTATTAGTTATATTAACCAGGTATGTGCCAAAATGGAAGAACTGTGTAACAGTTTACAGGAACAGCTTATTTAAAGGTCTATATTGTATAGCTTTAATTTATTGTATAGTGTTTTGCGGTCTATGTCGAGTAGTTTAGCCGCTTTTGATTTGTTATAGTTAGTCCGTTCAAGTGCTTCTTTAATAGCCTCTTCCTCATTTTGCTTAGAATATCCTTTTACGAGCAGGCTTTCAGATTTTGGAGCTTCCAGCATTTCCTGGGGCAAAACATCAAGGTTTATTATATCAGTTTTTGTAAGCAGCACAGATCTTTTTATAATATTCTTCATTTCCCTCAGGTTGCCCGGCCAGTCATAATTCTTAAAAAGATTTACTACATCCTGGTCAAACCCTTCAACTTCTTTTTCAAGATCGTCATTAGCGGCTGCAAGAAAATGGTTTGCAAATATCATTATATCCTCTTTCCTTTCAGAAAGTTTTGGGACCCTGATGCAAAATTCATTTAGCCTGTGGTAAAGGTCTTCCCTAAACTCACCTTTTTTTACAGCTTCGGTTAAATCTTCATTAGTGGCGGCAATAACCCTTATGTCAACTTCAATTTCGTTGCTGCTGCCTACAGGCTTAATTTTTCGCTCCTGTAATGCGCGTAATAGCTGTACCTGCACCTCATAAGACAGGTTGCCTACTTCATCAAGAAAAAGCGTACCGCCATTAGCAGCTTCAAAATGCCCGGTCTTATCTGTTACTGCCCCTGTAAAAGAGCCTTTAATATGCCCGAAAAATTCGCTTGATGCCAGTTCTTTTGGTATAGCGCCACAATCTACAGCTATGTAGGGCGCAGATGCTTTTTTACTTTGCCTGTGTATAGAATGTGCTATATGCTCTTTACCTGTACCGCTGTCGCCAATAATTAAAACAGACATATTTGTCGGGGCTACAAGGCTTATGTATTCATGTAGCCTTGAGGAGTCGTTGCTTATGCCTTTAACAAACGGGGTTTCTTTTACATTTTTACTAACAGTGCTTTTTTTGCCTGTTTTGTTGTTAAGAGCCTGCCCTATGGTGTATAAAATTTCTTCAGGGTTTATGGGTTTCCCAACATAGTCAAAAGCCCCAAGTTTCATGGCGTTGACCGCTGTTTTAATATCAGTATAGCCCGTCATCAGTATTACCTGTGTAGATAGAGAAGCCTCTTTAACAGCTTTCAGTATTTTAAGCCCGTCGCTATCGGGTAACCTGATGTCCGTTAAAACAACATCAAAAGACTGTTTTTTTATTTCGCTTTCTGCTTCAGTGCCTGTAAACGCATTTACAACTTCATAACCTTTTTTTTGCAGGAAGGTTTTAAGCATTACGCAAAAGGCAGTGTCATCATCTACAACAAGTATCTTCGAACTCATTTTATATTTTTAATAACTACAAATTTAGTGGTTTTAAAGAAGATAAAATGTTAATAAAAACAAAAGGAGATGTTTCCATCTCCCTTAGTCCGAAGAATACAATATTCTTCTAATCACCTTACTATATACTTTTATTACCTTATCAAAGTATGCTGTTATCTATGTACGTTACTTAAGTATATAGTAATAACTGTACCAGTTTAAATGTTTTATCCTTAGTAAAATATATATCTTTGATTTTCAAAGATATATAGTATTTAGAGTCATGTAGAGGTGTTTATATGTCATGTAGATTATCTACACGTGTGTAGAATGTTTCTACATCAGATATGTGGATATATAAAAGCCCTTGAATAATATATCAGAGGCTTAAAATAAAAGCCTTCATTTAAAATCAGATAACCTCTAAAATTCTTTCCAAAGCCATGCCTCTTGATCCTTTTATAAGGATTATTTTGTTGCTAAAGTTTTGTTGGCTGATTATATTTTTAAGCGTTGCGAAATCTTCACTAAAAGTATGAACATCCATATTATTTTTACATGGATAGAAATGAGTACCTGTAAAGTAAGTTTCAATTTCGGGATGCTCTTCCATCAGGCTGACAATTTTTATATGTTCTTCTTGGCTTTCAGCACCCAGCTCAAACATATCGCCTAATATGGCAACTTTGCCAGTTTCTTTAAGGGCTATAAAGTTAGCAAGCGCAGCCGCCATACTGCTTGGGTTTGCATTATAGGCATCAAGTATTATTTTATTGTTATTTTTTTCAATAAGCTGAGACCTGTTATTGTCCGGAAAGTAACTTTCTATGGCGTCTTTAATTGTGTGGCTGCTTATTTTAAAATAGGCACCTATAGCGATAGCTGCACAAATATTGGCGGCATTATAAATTCCATGAAGGTTAGATCTTATTGTTTTACCATCATATTTAACGATAGCCATAGGGTCGGCTTCTGTGGTTTCAATCCTAATATCGCAGTTGTAGTTATCTACTGCAAAGCTAAACCTGGGTATGTTTTGTGTCTTTTCATTCTGTATGGGGTCATCAAGGTTTACAAAAGCCATTTTTACATTTTTTTCCAGATAGGTATATAATTCGCTTTTGCCTGCAATAACACCTTCGTAACCCCCGAAACCTTCAAGGTGAGCCTTTCCAAAATTTGTAATGTACCCAAAATTAGGTTGGGCTATTCCGCACAAAAATTCTATTTCTTTTTGATGGTTGGCACCCATTTCAACAATGCCTATCTCGGTATCTTTCGTAAAAGATAATAGCGTTAGCGGAACACCAATATGATTGTTGAGGTTGCCTTTTGTAGCCTGTGTTTTGTATTTTCTAGATAATACAGTATGAATTAGCTCTTTAGTAGTTGTTTTGCCGTTACTCCCTGTAAGTGCCAATACCGGTAACCCTAACTGATTGCGGTGATACCTTGCAAGCTCCTGCATAGCAGTAAGGCTGTTGTTTACTAAAAGCATCTTTTCACTTTTCTTGTACTCCGGGTTGTCAATCACTACATATTTAGCACCGCTTTCAAGAGCCTTTTCAGCAAAAGTATTGGCATCAAAGTTATCTCCCTTAAGGGCAAAAAATAATGAGCCTTCTGTAATTTTACGTGTATCTGTTGATACTGAATTACATTGAATAAAATAGCTGTAAAGTGTTTGGGTATCCATATTATAAAAAAATAAAGCCCTAAGATAGGGCTTTATTTTTTTATAAGTTCAGAAAAATTATTTACTAATTTCTGGCTGTTTTTTTGCTTGATTTTGGTCCTACTTTAGACATTGCACATCTAAACCCGATGTAGTCAGTCGCCATATCCTGCGGATAGTATCTCCTTTGTGCAGGGTCAAGCCAGTAAGCTCTGTCTCTCCATGAACCACCTTTGTAAACCCTTACGTTGTCATTTACCAGTGTAGTTCTTGTAGAAGATTTGTCGTATTGTCTTATCATGTT
>JBQGDD010000358.1:0-7972 GCA_052038845.1 Dyadobacter sp.
TTACAATATATTTATTGGTAATACTTGCCTATGCAATTACCATTATGTCTTCCTACCTTATACTTGCCTACCTTTCAACAAAGGAGTTAAGGTCGTATCAAAAAAAGAACAGTTTTGTAAATTATGAGGTTTTGCTTTCCAGTGAGTTTGCCCCAGCCCTATCTTTAATAGCACCTGCATATAATGAAGGTATGACGATTGAGGAGAACGTAAGGTCGCTTTTATCATTAAACTATAATAACTATCAGGTAATTATAGTAAATGACGGCAGCAAAGATAACTCTATGGAGATACTGATTAAAAACTATGATTTAGAACCCATTGCTTTTGATATAAATACTAAGGTTGAAACTAAAATGATAAAAGCTGTTTACGCTTCTAAAAATGCATCGTTTAAAAAACTGGTAGTAGTAGATAAAGAAAATGGCGGCAAGGCAGATGCACTTAATGTAGGGCTTAACATAGCAAAGAACCCTTATGTGGTGTGTATAGATGTTGACTGTATATTAGATAAAGATGCACTGCTTAAGCTGGCAAAGCCTTTTCTTGAATCTCATGGTAAAAGGGTTATTGCAACCGGCGGTGTGGTAAGGATCGCAAACCAGTGTGTCATTAAAGATGGCAGGCTGGTTGAAGTTAACATACCGGAAAAAATGCTTCCCCGCATACAGGTATTGGAGTACCTAAGGGCATTTTTGTTAGGCAGGATGGCATGGGAAAGGCTGGATGGGCTATTGCTTATAAGCGGTGCGTTTGGTGCGTTTGACAAAGAAATTGCACTACTGGCAGGAGGATATGACACAAAAACGGTGGGAGAAGATATGGAGCTTGTAGTGCGCATGAGGCGGTATATGCTGGAAAACAAACTGCCTTATACAGTGAGTTATATTCCTGACCCGTTGTGCTGGACAGAAGCCCCTGAATATTTTGCCATATTTAAAAAACAGCGCAGCCGATGGATGCGTGGTACTATAGAAACACTGAGCCTGCACAAAAAAATGTTTTTAAACCCCCGATATAAATTACTGGGTATGCTAAGTGTACCTTACTGGACATTTTTTGAGTTTTTAGCACCTTTAATAGAGTTTACAGGTTTAGTTATAACTCTTGTATTTATAATATTCGGGCTTTTAAACTGGCACTTTTTTGTGCTGCTGGTACTTTTTGTTTACTTTTTTGCTGTTATGTTTTCGGTTATGGCATTGTACAGTGAAGAAAAAACCTATCACAAATATCCAAAAACTAAAGATTTTTTAAGGCTGTTAACCTCGGCTCTGGCAGAACCTTTTTACTTTCACCCAATGACGGTTTATGCGGCACTTATTGGCTACAGAGATAAAATAAGGGGTACAAAAGGCTGGGGCGATATGACACGTAAAGGCTTTCAGAAAAAATAATATATCTGATATAATAAACTCAGGCTACAATGATATCCTATAATCCAAAGGAATGGCTTTCATTCATCTTCCGGTTTCATAATGGCGATACGTTTAAAAAACTGCTGCCTGTAATGACTGTTATTGGTTTTTACTCCCTCGGCGTGGCTTACCTTGAGCTTGAGTACTGGAAACTTTCAGAGAACAGCCATGTTAAAAACATCACTGTTATGCACACCATGCTTGGCTTTGTAATTTCATTGCTTTTAGTTTTCCGTACCAATACTGCTTATGATCGCTGGTGGGAAGGCAGGAAAATGTGGGGAGCCTTAGTTAACAACAGCCGAAACTTTGCCCTTAAAATAACAGTAATGCTAAAAGAGGAAGAAGATAAAACAGTTTTCAGGAAACTGATACCTGCCTATGCCTCGGTTTTAAGCCTTCATCTTAAAAATGCTGCTATAAGCCATGAGCTTTTTGAAGATGCCACACTGCCATCAGATCATTATAAACACAAGCCAAATCAAATTGCCAAGGCAATAATCAAAAAGGTAAATGAACTCTATACCGATAAGAAAATAACCGGTGACCAGCTTATTGTACTCAATGCCGAAGTGCAATCATTTACAGACATTTGCGGTGCCTGCGAGAGGATTAAAAATACTCCTATACCCTACTCATACAGTGCTTTCATTAAAAAATTTATATTTATTTATGTATTAACACTTCCGTTTGGGTATGTTTTTCAGCTTGGCTATTATGTAATTCCGGTTGTAGTATTTATATTTTATGTACTGGCAAGCCTGGAGCTTATTGCAGAGGAAATTGAAGACCCTTTTGGCAACGACCCTAATGACCTCCCTACCGATAAAATAGCTGAAAATATTAAAAAAAATATTGATGAGCTTATTTACTAAAACGTTACTTATAAAGGTTTTATATTTGTTTTAACGCTGCAGCCAACATAATATACGTAATTTGCTTTCAACAAAAAACTGAAGCAATGATACCTGAAAAGAAAGAGAAAAATACCCAAATCCAGGCTAATGACGATGTAAGCCACAATGCACATTATGATAATGAGGGAAAGCCGTCACAGCTTGATGAAAGGGATAAAAAAGACAGCACAGAAGACTGGGATGCAGAAAAAAGCAAAACGGGGAGGCACAAATGAATTATAAATAAAACTGGCTTTATTTTTGTAATAAATACCCTAAACAGGCACCTGCTGTAATAAACCACCGGCAGTACCGTTATAAAGCTGTAATTTTAATTTACTTTTGCAAAGTAATACTGTTAGATGAAATATATATATTGCTTATTATTTTTAATTTCATTAGTCTTTACTGCTAATGCCCAGTTGGATAACACATCCGGTGGCATTGCTATTCCCCGTGGTGATATGGGTACTAAAGAAGAACCTGAAATGCCTGATAACTATGAAAGCCCCTTCAGTATCAAGCCAAAGGAAAAAGAAAACCCAAACCTGCCAAGGTTCGAAATAGGAAAGGATAAAAGTAAATTCAGTATGTACCAGGATAACAATTTTGTTAGCCGTGGTAATGAGTATGCTGACAGGGTAAATGTAAAAATGGGTGGCGAGTCTAACGAAGCCTTTAGGGGTAACCAGCACTTTGGTGAATATAAAACAAGCTCACAGTTTGTAAAAGTAATGGCAAGGGACTTTGGGCTTGAAGATGGTGACAGGATAAAAGTACTTGTCAATGATGAAATAATAATACACGATATAACCCTTGTAAACAGCTTTAGGGGAATACAGATAACACTTAAACCCGGTTTTAATAAAATTGACTTTGAAGCACTAAACCAGGGTACTTCAGGTCCTAATACGGCTGAATTCAGGGTTTACGACGATAAAGAAAAGCTTATTTCCGGTAACCAGTGGAATTTAGCCACAGGCTTTAAAGCAACAGTGATGATTATAAAGGAATAATTGCTTAATCTGTTTGCCTTTTTAATCTTTATGAAATTACTCCACTGCCCACCAGTTCATCATTAATATACCATGCGGCAAACTGCCCTTCTGTAACAGCACTTTGCGGTGCCTCAAAAGATATATACATGCCGGTATCAAACTTATGCAGAACAGCTTTTTGAAGCGGCTGCCTGTACCTGATGCGTACCATTACATCCATACTTTCATTTTCTTTTAAAGCAAGGTCTTCACGCACCCAGTGTATTTCACTTTCCTGTATAAACAATGCCTTACGGAACAATCCGGGGTGGTTATGCCCCTGCCCTGTATATATGGTGTTCGTTTCAACATCTGTGGCAATTATAAATAATGGCTCTTTAGTACCGCCTACATTAAGCCCTTTGCGTTGCCCTATGGTAAAATAATGTGCTCCCTGGTGCTTTCCTACTCTTTTACCCATAGTAGGCGTATAACCTATGTTTTTAGCTTCATGAGCCAATTGCTCTTTTACCGATGAAAAATGTGGCACAGCCTCATTATAAGTTTCGGCATCGGCACTAATCTCATATATCTCACCCTCTTTTGGCTGCAACTGCTGCTGTAAAAACTCCGGCAGCCTTACTTTGCCTATAAAGCATAGCCCCTGCGAATCTTTTTTCTCAGCAGTAACCAGTTCCATTTTAGCGGCAATTTCGCGCACCTGTGGTTTCGTTAATTCACCTATGGGGAATAACGCCTTAGCTAGTTGTTCCTGCGATAGCTGGCATAAAAAATAAGACTGGTCTTTATTGCCGTCTACCCCTGCTAATAACTGGTGTATCTCCCTGCCATCTTTCTCAATAGTTGCTTTGCGGCAATAATGGCCTGTAGCTACATAATCAGCCCCTAAGCTAAGGGCTATTTTCATAAAAACATCAAACTTAATTTCGCGGTTGCATAGCACATCGGGGTTAGGAGTCCTGCCCTTTTCATATTCATTAAACATATAATCTACTATACGCTCTTTATATTGTTCGCTAAGGTCAACCGTTTGGAAAGGTATGCCCAGTTTCTCTGCAACTAAAAGTGCATCATTGCTGTCTTCAAGCCATGGGCATTCATCTGAAATAGTAACAGAATCGTCATGCCAGTTCTTCATAAAAAGCCCTATAACATCATATCCCTGCTCCTGTAGCAGATATGCCGCCACACTCGAATCTACACCACCGGAAAGCCCTACTACAACACGTTTCATTTTTTCTCTCGCTTTAAATATTTGCAAAAATACAACAATTTTATTTTTTCGGTTTTTTAATGGTGCGGGGCGCACTCTTATTATCCTCATCAACCAGCTTACCATTTTCAAAATACTGCCATATACCTGTTTTAAGCCCTTTGGTAAACTGTCCTTTTACAGCAACGTTCCCCTGGGCATCTCTATAAACAGCAGGACCGTGAAAAGAAGCGTCTTTATAATTAGAGTCTTCGAGCAATATTCCCTTTTCAGTATATTTTTTATAAATACCGTTCTTAATCCCATTTACATATCCTGTCTCCTCTGCAATTTTACCATCAGGAAAATATACCTTGCGTACGCCGTTTAGGTTTCCTTTGCTGTAGTTTTCTACAGACATTACCGTATTTTTTCCGGGATGATAAAATTTCCATTCCCCTTCACGCATTTGGTTAACCTCCCTGCCTTCGCCTGTCTTTTTTCCTTCAGCATCATAAAATGTAGTAAAGCTGGAGCCATCTTTTGCCGAAAAATCCCGCGTAGCCATAAGGGTTGATGTTTTATCATCATTATAAAACTTAAAAACACCTGTTTCCTTACCATGGTTAAAAGTACCTTCATAGCGCAGTTTCTTTTTATCTGCATATGTGCCTTTCCATTCACCATGGCGCTTTCCGTTATCATCAAACTGATTTTGCTGTGCGAATATAGTTCCGCCAGATAAAATTGTAAATATTGCTATTAACCAGATTTTCATATAATCGCTGATAATTTACTGTAATAACCTGTTATAATAATTTTTAGTATAAACACTATCAAAAAAGCACCCCTAAGAGTGCTTTAAAATTTATTTCTTTTTTGATTTTTGCTGCTCTTGAGCCTGCTGTGCCTGTTCCATCATAGCCTGCATTTTTTGCTGAAAACGTCCCTGCTTTTTAGGCTTGGTTTTGTTTTCCTGTATAATGGCATGTATTTTTTGCTCGTTTAAAATGTATTTTTTAATTACAAGCATTATACCTATAGTAATAAGGTTAGATATAAAATAATACAAACTAAGCCCTGATGCATAATTATTAAAGAAGAACAGCATCATTACTGGAGATATGTATATCATTACCTTCATTATCTTGCCCATATCAGGCATACCTTCCTGTGGCGGCTGAGACATCGACTGATCTCCGGTTGTCATCTTCATGTAAAAGAATATGGCTACAGAGGCAAGTATAGGAAACAAGCTTACATGGTTACCATAAAACGGGATACTGAATCCTGCCGGGAAATGGTATATAGCATCATAAGAAGATAAGTCATCTGCCCATAAAAAGCTTTTTTGCCTTAAGTTAAAATATGATGGGAAAAACTGGAAAAGCGCATAGAATACAGGAATCTGCATTAAAGCCGGTAAACAGCCTGCCATAGGGTTTACACCAGCCTTGTTGTACAGCTTCATAGTTTCCTGCTGCTTTTTCATCGGATCTTTCTTATACTTCTCGTTGATTTCCTGTATTTCAGGGCGTATCACTTTCATCTTAGCCTGAGAAAGATAAGACTTGTATGTTACGGGTGACATTAACAGCCTGATTAATATAGTAAATACTATTATAGTAATACCATAAGGCAGGAAAGAACCTAAAAGCCCAAATAACGGAATAAAGAACCAACGGTTTATCCAACCAAATATACCCCAGCCCAATGGCATTATTTCATCTAAGTTTCTGTCATAATCATTCAATATCTTATAATCGGCAGGGCCATAATACCAGTTCATATTATAGCTTACCTCACCGCCTTTAAATTCAAGCGGGGCTTTGGCAGTAAAACGCTTTGTAAAAATAGTATCTGTTTTCTCCTCTTTTACTAAGTTTTCAGAGGTTAAATCAGCTATTTTAAAAGGAGTATCCGTTAAAAGTATAGATGTAAAAAAGTGCTGCTTAAAGGCAATATAGGTTACATCTTCAGCTTTGTCTGTTTCTAATTCGCCTTTACCTAAATAGTCGTCTTTGCCGCCTTTGTATTCAAACAGCAATTCAGTGTGCATATTTTCATAAGATATGCTTTTCTCATTCCTGTATGCTTTAAGCTGCCACTCCATATCCATTGGCTTAGAAGTATCAACCAATTGCGAAAGCCCCTGTGAACGTATAGAGAAATCAAGCATGAAATCATCAGGCTTAAGCACATAGCGATACTCTAAAAACTGGTTTTCACCAGCCTTAAGACGCATAGTAAGTACTTTGTTTTCACCTTCGGTTGTGTAAACAGGCTCAAAATACATTTCTTCAGTATTTAATATCCTGTTATCCTGTGTGTAAAACTGCAGGTTAAAACGTGCGTTATTATCTTTTATAAGCTGTACTCTCTTATTTGAACCTTTGTAAAACTGCTCAAAGTTGTTCAGGTTAGCCTCATGTATGTATCCGCCTTTGTTAGAAACTCTTATTGTTAAAAGTTCATTTTTAAGTTCGGTTACAGTATCTTTTGCAGATGGAAGTGACGCACTATAGGCAAATGCACCCAAAGCGTCTTTGGCTTTTGCAAAAATTACAGATGCAGAATCTGTAGCAACAGAAGCTGTATTTTGCTCTGGTATCTGGTTTTCTTTAGCCTTTTCTATTTGCTCTTTCTTCGCTTTTTCACTGTTCAGTTCTTCCTGCGTAGGTGTCTGGTTATAGATCATCCATATCAGCAATAAACCAATTATTACAAAACCGATGAGCGACCTTTTGTCAACTTTTTTTTCTTCCATTTAATTGCTATTGTTACTCTTTTAATTGTTTAGATTAACACCTAAACCTCTTTTATGCATTTATTCGCATTTTTTACCAACTGCTGCTTTTACAAAACTTACAAAAAGCGGATGCGGGTTGGCAACTGTACTTTTATATTCAGGGTGGTACTGCACGCCTATAAAAAACGGATGGTTTTCAAGCTCCACTACCTCAACAAGACCCGTATCCGGGTTAATACCCGATGCTTTAAGCCCTGCTTTTTCTAATTGTTCAAGATAAGCTCCGTTAAATTCATAACGGTGGCGGTGACGCTCCATAATATCTTGGTTTCCATATATTTTATAAGCAAGAGAATCTGGCTTTAAGCTGCACTTCCATGAACCCAATCGCATAGTGCCCCCTTTATCAGTAATTGTTTTTTGCTCTTCCATTATATTGATAACCGGGTTTTGGGTGCTTTCATTCATTTCAGTTGAGTTAGCATCTTTTAACCCCAATACGTTTCTGGAATATTCTATAACCGCCATCTGCATACCAAGGCATATACCAAAAAACGGTATATTGTTTTCCCTTGCATAGCGTACGGTTTCAATTTTACCTTCAATACCTCTTTCTCCAAAGCCCGGCGCAACCAATATTCCGTCGAGACCTGCCAGCTTTTGTGAAGCATTATCAATGTCTATATGTTCAGAATGAACACTTATTATATTAACTTTAG
>JBQGDD010000359.1:0-2820 GCA_052038845.1 Dyadobacter sp.
GCTTAATGCTTAATACATAAGTTATTGTGTTATAAAAAGACCTGTTTTTAATAAAGCAGGTCTTTTTTTGCAGAGTAACTTATATTTTCTTGTGTGTACAAAAGCAATTTTTAAACTATATTAGCGTTAAATTTTAAAACAATTACATAAGATATTTTTTATGCTAAACATTCAGAATGCCGATAGTCTGGCAGTTGCAAACCAAACCCTTGCAGAGGGTGGTGAACCAGTTGAAAAAACAATATCAATATGGGAATTACTTACCAGCGGTGGTATAGGAGGTCAAATTATAATGATAGTGTTGGGTGTATTGTTTTTTGTAGCAATATACATTTATATAGAAAGGATACTGGCACTCAAAGAGGCATCAAAGTTTGATAAAGGTTTTATGAACCAGATAAGGGATCATATTACCCACAGAAGGTTTGACAGTGCAAAACTGCTTTGCCAGCATACTAATTCACCTGTTTCAAGGCTTATAGAGAAAGGTATATCCAGGATAGGTAAACCGCTTGAGGATATTAACTCAGCTATTGAAAATTCAGGAAAACTTGAGGTATATAATTTAGAAAAAAATGTCAGCATTTTAGCAACAATATCGGGAGCCGGTCCAATGATAGGGTTTTTAGGTACTGTATATGGAATGATTCTTGCATTCCATGAAATAGCTAGCGGAGGCGGTCAGATAGAAATGGATGTACTTGCCAGTGGTATTTATACAGCTATGACCACAACGGTAGTTGGACTTATTGTAGGTATTTTTGCTTATATAGGCTATAATCACCTTGTAGTTAAGACAGATAAAATTGTTAACCATATGGAAGCCAATGCAATTGAGTTTTTAGATTTATTAAATGATCCTGTTTAATTATGAAGTTTAGAAGCAGAAACAGGGTAACGCCTGAATTTAATATGTCTTCGATGACGGATATTGTATTCCTGTTGTTGATATTTTTTATGCTTACCTCTACAATGGTTACTACCAATGCGCTTGATATTAACCTGCCAAACGCAAAAGGTAAAACAAGTAATAACCAAAATGTTTCGGTAAGCATTAACAAGAATCTGGAATATTTTATTGACAAAGATCCGATTACTGAAGAAAACCTTGAAGCCAGGCTTATTGAATTGCTTTCGGGTGACGATCAAAAGTCTATAGTACTGCGTGCAGAACAGGGTGTGCCAATTGAAAATGCTGTGGCGGTTATGGACATAGCCTACAGAAATAAATTTAAAATTGTTTTGGCTGTAAACCCAAAATAGAAAGAGTTATGAAGTATTTAGAAACAAAACATGAAAAAAGATCATTTGGTATCACAACTGTAATTTTTGTGATAATACTGATATTGTGTTTTTTTCTTGGTATGACATATATGGATCCGCCACCTGAAAATGGTATTGCCATTAACTTTGGTACAACCGAATTTGGTTCGGGTGATGTACAGCCTACCCAACCAATACAATCGGCACCACAGCCGGCACAGGCACCCTCAACATCTGCTCCTGTAGCTGAAGAGGTAATAACACAGGATATTGATGATGCTCCTGTTATAGCTAATGAGAAGCCTAAAAAGGAAACGCCTAAAGAGGCTGTAAAACCTGAACCTAAACCAGCCCCTTCGCCAACACCATCTAAAAATACTACCGATGCGCTTAACAGTGTGCTTAATGCTCCAAAATCTGACGGGCGTGCAACCGGAGGGCAGGGTAATGATGATAAACAGGGCGATAAAGGAAGAATTGACGGAACTCTTGGAGGAGATTACGGACAGGGTACAGGAGGTAAAGGTACTGGTGGTAACGGAAACTATCAGTTAGGGAACAGAAATGCACTTGCAAAACCTGCCCCGAAATATACCTGTAACGAACAGGGTACAGTAGTAGTACAGATATCTGTAAATAAATCGGGTAAGGTAATTGGTGCCGAACCGGGGGTGAGGGGCACAACCAACACCGCAAGCTGTTTATTAGAACAGGCAAAAATTGCAGCTATGAATACTACATGGGAGCCGGACTCTGATGCTCCGGACAAACAGGTAGGAAAAATTATTTACAATTTCAGGCTTACAGATTAAACTGTAATTGTTCTTCCTTTTGAGGATTTTTTCCCGTATTCAAAATAAAAGTCTATCTGACCTAAGTTAAGTCCGTAGCACCCCACCTGGTTTACTATTACATCTTCACCGTTTAGGTTTTGGGCAATGTATGGCTTCCTTAAAAATGTGTGGGTATGCCCGCCTATTATAAGGTCGATATTTTTTGTAGTGCGTGCAATTGTCAGGTCAGATATTTTATCTTTTTCTCTCTCATAAATAAATCCAAGATGCGAAAGGCATATTATGAGGTCGCATTTTTCATTATATTTTAAAATACGGCTCATGTCCTGCGCTGTTTCTATGGGGTTGTTATAAACAGTTTCTTTATACAGTTTTTTATCTACAAGCCCCTGCAACTCTATGCCCAAACCAAATATGCCGATTTTAATACCATCCCTTTCAAAAATTTTGTATGGCTTTACAATGCCATGTAGAACGGTATTCTTAAAATCATAGTTGGCAGAAACAAAGTCGAATTTTGCGTGGGGCAGTTTGTCATAAAAGCCATCTATGCCGTTATCAAAATCATGGTTTCCTAATGTGGCAAGGTCATACTTGAGCATACTCATCAGCTTAAACTCCAGCTCTCCGCCATAGTAATTAAAATAAGGAGTCCCCTGAAATATATCTCCTGCATCCAGCAAGAGCGTATTAGGATTTTCTGCCCTTATGCTTTCTATTAAGGCAGCCCTTCTGGCTACTCCGCCAAGGTCGGCATATTTAG
>JBQGDD010000360.1:0-7056 GCA_052038845.1 Dyadobacter sp.
ACTTTAAATCCAGTGGGTTCTATAGCTCTTAACGGATCATGTAACTACACAATGAGTAAAGGTGACTATATCTTTGCAGCTATGGGTAACGGAGGCCTTAAAATTGCTAAAATGGTTACTAACACACAAACATTAAATTGCTCTCAGTTTCCTACATATAATGGTTCACCATGGTTAAATGTTAACTCAAATGAAACAAAAGAATATCAGGGTTCAGCATCTTTAATGGGTGTAAACGTTAATGCAAACCTAACTTTTTGTGGTTCTCTTTCAGTATCTCAGGGTATTAACATTAATAGTGGCGGAAGGTTTTACATGAAAGGTTCTCTTGCACAGGGACAGCAAAGTAACCCATGGTTATCATTAAATGTGAATAACAACGCTGTATTACGTATTGAAGGAAACGTAGTAATATATGGTAACATGATTTTAAATAATGGTGCCAAAGTTGAATTTGTTGGCTCTAACTCAACTATTACAATATATGGTAGCGTTATAAAAAATGGCAACGTTACAATAACAGGTACTTATACAGATACCTTTAATAAACTATAAGAATAATTAATATAATTAGGCAGCCTTAAACTAAGTTTAGGGCTGCTTTCTTTTTATAGCATATTATAATTTATAGAAATAACTTATATACAGACTATTATAAAATAGTTACCAAAATAGCTTTAAATATGTTTGTTTACATAAAAAACAATACTATATTTGCAACCGCAATAAGGGAAATTACTTACTGAAAATGCAACGGGGAGATACTCAAGCGGCCAACGAGGGCAGACTGTAAATCTGTTGTGAAAACTTCGCAGGTTCGAATCCTGCTCTCCCCACGAAATGAGTTAAAATAAGGAAAATCAAACTTTTCCAAATTTTTAAAAATCTATAAAACCTGAAAAATCAATGATTTGCAGGTTTTTTTTATTTCCCTGCATTTCACCAGAATTTATATAAAGGCGCAAAGGCTTTGTGGCAAAATCGCGACACATTTACCTCTAAAAATGTGTCACAGAATTACACTTAAACACCTATTTATCAACCATTAAACAGGTTAACAACTTGATTTTAAGACGCTGAATTTTACATTTATTAATCTAAAAAGTACGTGATGCTTTCGTGTAGTCCTGCCTGTTTCATCTAACCAAAAGATGGATGAGTACCTGAAAGAAATAGCCAATTTATGCATATTTCCCTTTATCCTTCTATGATTGATATCTATCATCTTGAGCTATCATTAATGAAAAAGCTGGTAGCGGAGGTTATGAATAAGTATAACAAAATCAGGCCTCACCTGTATAATTATATATTGACTCTAAATCAGCTGTACCTACAGAACAGTATCAAAATTAAAACTTATAAAACAAAAAACAGAAGTAACCCAAAAGCTACTTCTGCCTAAAAAATGTTTTTTTACTATTATTAATCGTGTATCGTTATTATAGGACTAATTATAGATTTAAAGCTATGGAAGACTGTTCAGCATATTGATTAAATCATTTTGTGTAGCTATTGTAATATCAGAAGAAGCTATAGTTTCCACGCCGTTAGGTGTTATCGTTATTGTTTTTATTGCATATAGCCAGTTACCAGCCTGCCCGGAAACAAAAATGATATGACATTGCACTCCAATAGGCATTAGGTTATAGTTCTCTCCAAAATAACCGGTAGCACTGTTATATGTGTTTAGTTGTATCAGCATATTTTCCTGCCCTTCAAAAGCGATATATATTTTGGAGTTATTGTCATCATATCCATTAGGGACATCCACATAAATTGTTGTTTTTTCCTGAGGAAACTCCGCAAGTTTATCAATATTAACCCATCCAAACTTGTCGAGCTCCAGGACATATTGGTCCTGCTCTATTGGAGCATCTTTATCACCGCCATCCTCATTCTGGTCTTCATTCCATATTACATCCCCGTCGCCATCGCCACCGTCATTATCATTGTCCTCCCAGTCTTCTTCCCCAGTCCAGACAGTCATTTCCTCATCTGGGCCGCCTGTTGCTCCTGTTGGTACAGAAAGTGTATATCCGGCACCATCATCAATAACCTGACCTTCTTCCGTACGTAGGCTGATGTAAAACTCACCTCCTGAAATAAGCGGATTTAAAGCTGGTTGTTCAGGGTTCAGCTCCTGTCCGTTGGCCAGCCCTGATGTTGTTTTATTAGCTGTAGCCATATCCCCGCGACTGTAAATTTCGATAAACTCAACCGTTACAGCACCATTTACCGGTTCTCCTTTTACTCTTAGTTCACGCGGGTATATACCAAGCCTGGCACCACTTTTGGCACGTAATTCTACATACTCCCTGCCAGAATCAAAAACAAATCGCTGCTTAAGTTTTTCAAGAGCCTCTGCCTGCAAAGAGGCTAGCTCATTTTCCTGCGCAATTCTCATTGTCATGCTGTCTTGTGATTCTGTTCTAAAATTGTCTTTCGACTCATCATTACTACACGCAGTCATAAACGCAGCAACCGCAAATGTTAAAAATAATTTTGTTTTCATAATGTAATTATTTAAAAGTTAGGTTTTTATAAAGATATATAGCATGAAATACTAAAACTATTAAAAGACTTAAAAACCAGTTGTAAAGTATTATTAATTCGTTAAAACACATTTATTTAAGAAAATGTTAACAAAAAATAACAGTCATTTCAATTTTATATGATAAAAAATATTCTAAGCATTTATAACCCTAAAGTACAATTATTTACATTTCATGCTAAGGTTTTTAAACTACAATTAAGTACAGTTTAAATCTTAAGCTAATCTTAAGTTTTGTGCTATAATCATAGGTACATTTTGGCGTTAATTTTATAAATAAAAAGACATGAAACTTATAGCCTTATTTCTCTTGGTAATGGTTCCTCTACAGTGGGAACCGGATTTTGAAAACGCAAAAAAAACAGCAAAAGAAAAGCATGAGCTTATATTGCTTAATTTTTCGGGGTCAGACTGGTGCGGACCATGCATCTTGATGCACAGGGACTATATTGAAACCGATGTATTTCAGAAAATGGCAAAAGACAACCTGGTATTGGTCAATGCTGATTTTCCCAGAAAAAAGAAAAATCAGTTATCGCCACAGCAGGTGAAGCAAAATGAGGCACTTGCCGAAAAATATAACAAGGAAGGGCTATTTCCTTACACATTGCTGTTAGATGCAAACGGTAAAGTAATAAAATCCTGGAAGGGTAAACCTGATATGCCCGCAGAGCAATGGGCACAGCAGGTAAAAGATATCTGTACAGCTAATAAATAAAGCGTAATATAATGAAACCCTTTGCACAATCGCTCAGGCTAATGGGTAATGCCTTTACTATTACAGTAGTTGCAGCAAACAATAATGATGCACAGCAGTATATTGATAACGCTGTAAATGAAATTCGCAGGATTGAAAAACTGCTAACCACCTTTAGTGATGAAAGCCAAACCAGCCTCATTAATAAGAATGCAGGTGTTGCACCTGTTGCAGTAAGCAGGGAAGTGTTTGAGCTTATAGAGCGCAGCATTGCAATTTCTAAAATTACCCAAGGGGCTTTTGACATTACTTATGGAAGCATCGACAAAAGCCTTTGGAATTTTGATAAAGCTATGACAAGGCTGCCTTCAAAAGATGAAGCTTTACAAAGGGTTCACCTGATAAATTATAAAAACATCATTCTTGATAAGGATAATGTAACGGTGTTTCTTAAAGAAAAAGGAATGCGTATAGGGTTTGGGGGTATAGGAAAAGGCTACGCAGCAGAAAAGGCAAAAGCCCTATTGGTAAAACAAGGGGTACAAAGCGGTATTATTAATGCCAGTGGCGACCTGACAGCCTGGGGAACACAGCCGGATAAAAAGCCCTGGCGTATAGGGATATCTAACCCTGACAAGCCACAGGATATATTTTCATACATAGATATATCAGAAAAAGCGGTTGCAACTTCCTGAAACTAAGAGAAGTACGTAATGATTGGCGGAAAAAAATACTCGCATACCATTGACCCAAAAACAGGGCTGCCCATATCAGGTATTAAAAGCGTTACTGTTATTAGCAACAATGCTGAATTTGCCGATGCTATGGCTACTCCTATTGCCGTAATGGGAATAAAAGCAGGACTCTACCTAATTGACCAGATTCCTGACCTGCACTGTATTATAATAGATGATAACAATACCATTTACACCTCCAAAGCAATTAACTTAAACTAAACCATCATGAAAAGCCTTTGTTGCCTTTGCAGCGCTTTATTAATAAGTGCTGCACTCTCTTCCTGTGCATCAGTGAAAGAGTACCAAAAAAACAAAATTAACGATGCAGAAATGGCACTTTCTAACCGTAAGGTTGAGAAAACAGAACTGAGTTTTCAAAGTTACAGAGAAGGCTCATCTGGTGCTAATTCCGGAAAAAGCGGCGGTGGGTGTGGCTGCAATTAATCCTTAAAGTAATTTATAATGAAACGTATATTTATTACCGGTTTTGCCTTGATGTCATTATTGCGTGTGGCCGCACAGGATGACACTCCTGCTGACTCTGCTGCTTATAAGGTACAGAAGTTAAAACTCGATGAAATTAACCTGGTATCCAGCTACTACAAACAGGATGGAAATAATTCTGCAGTGACAGGTGGTATAGGAACAGAAAAACTGACCGATATTTCTAATAGCATCGATGTAAAGTTCGTTAAATATGGACTTAGCGGAAAAAAACACACTCTGGATGTAGAGGTGGGTGTAGACCAGTATTCTTCTGCATCATCTGATATGGTAGATTTAAGTGCAAATAGTTCGGCCTCTTCTTCTGATGTCCGTTTTTATCCATCAGTAAACTATACAAAAGAAGATGAACAAAAAGGTACTGCTTTAGGAATCGGGCTATCATCATCAACAGAATATGATTATCAGTCTTTTGGTGGAAATATAAGTTATTCTAAAAAAACAAAAGACCGTAACGGAGAATTTACGGGTAAGTTTCAGGCTTATCTCGATCAGGTAAAACTTATTAACCCTATAGAACTACGGGATGCCATTGGCAATGGAGGTACCGAAGGCAGGAACACATTTGCCGGTTCGCTAAGCTACTCGCAGGTAGTAAACCAAAATTTACAGGTACTATTTCAGGCAGACATCGTTACCCAGCAGGGCTACCTGAGCCTGCCTTTTCACCGTGTATATTTTACTGATGGCAGTGTAAACCAGGAAAACCTACCGGATAGCAGGTTTAAGATTCCTCTTGCCGTTAGGGCAAGTTACTTTTTAGGTGATAATGTTATTATAAGAGCCTATTACCGGTATTATACCGACGACTGGAAGCTTACCTCACATACCGCAGATATTGAAGTTCCCGTTAAAATATCTCCTTTCTTTTCAGTAAGTCCATTCTACAGATATTACAGCCAGAGTGCGGTAAAATATTTTAATGGATATGGTATGCATACAGGATCTGAAGAGTTTTACACCAGTAACTATGACCTTTCAAAATTTAACAGCAGTTTCTTTGGTATGGGTTTCAGGTTTGCGCCCCCTAATGGTGTTTTTGGCATAAGTCATTTTAACATGATGGAGATACGCTATGGGCATTACAACAGGTCTACCAACCTTACTTCAGATATAATAAGTATTAATATAAGATACAAATAATTTTTTTCAGAACCTCAAGACAAAGCGGCTATGTTTACATAAGCCGCTTTGTTTATATAATTAATATAGCAAAGTATTACAATGTTTGCTCTTTGCTTTGCCCAGATTCACTAAACGTTAAAGATACAGTTGTACCAACAGCTTTTTTACTGCTGATTGAAATTGTAATGTGCAATAGTGCAGCTATTTTCTTTACTATTGAGAGTCCTAAGCCTGTTCCTGTAATACGGGCGTTTTCTGTAGCTTCAGATCTGTAAAACTGGTCGTAAATCTTTTCTATATCCTGCTCTTCTATACCAATACCATTGTCTGTTATTGTACAGACGGTATTTTGGTCTTCTGAAACTTCAAGCTTTATGCTTATACTACAGGAAGATAAAGAATACTTTACAGCATTAGACAGTAAATTTTCTATAATAATAGAAAGCATGGCAGCATCTGAAAGGACATAATAATGCCTGTTGACATTAAAAGTTACACTTAACTTTTTTTCTTCTATTTTATCAGCATAGCGAATCAGGGATTCCTGCAGTATCTCATCAACTGCAATTTTTTGAAAAGATGCAGCCTTATCGTGATTTTCAAAGCGCGCCAGCATAAGTAATTGGTCAACCAGGTTATTTATCCTGTTTACTTCTCCTATACAATAACTTATCTTATTAATATATTCTTCGGTATTCCGTGGTTTACGAATCAGCACTTCAAGGGTTCCTTTCAGTATTGCCAAAGGGGTTCTTAGCTCGTGCGAGGCATCGGTAGTAAATTGTTTCTCCCGGTTAATGGCATTCTCAATACGGTCCAATAACTCGTTAATGGTTACCGCCAGTTTATACAGTTCATCATTTCTTTTAGGCAAAGGTATCCTCTGGTTAAAGTTGCTGTCAGTAATATTTCTCGTGATTTCTATAATATCTAAAGCAGGGCGTATACTGCGTGCCGCTATAAAGCGGGTAAGAAAAAATAAAATTAGAAGACAAAACGGATAGGTTAACAGCAAATTGTATTTTAGATTACGCAACACACGCGTTTCAGATTCAATTGACATTGCAATTACAGCATAACCTACAGTTTTACCTTCGTAATATAAAGGAGTCTGAACCTGCCTTACAGGAATACTGTCGATAAATGTATCTGTATAGTGCCCCTTCCCCTCATTGTCAGTAAGTAGCAACTCCCGCTGCATAAGGTTAGGCGATTTTTCCATGAGTTTTTTGTCGGCATCATAAATCTCTACAAAAACAGGATTCATAAAAACCGTTTGATGTTCTGGCTCCTCCCACTCCCCTTCCGGAACAAATTCTATAACGCCATTACGCTGCGAAATTTCATTTTGATGGATATCAATTTCCTTATTAAGGGTTTCATTAATATCGAAATTTACTGACCATGAAACGGTGCTGTAAATACTTATGAAAATGAGCAGC
>JBQGDD010000361.1:0-4356 GCA_052038845.1 Dyadobacter sp.
ATCCATCCATAATAGGCATATTAACATCAAGAAGTATTAAATCAGGAAAATCAACATTGTCCTCAATTTTCCTGAGGTTCTCTATTGCATCTGAACCATTACAAAAAAATGAAGTATTAACAGTTATATTATTCTGCTTCAGTAAATTTTTGAGCAGAAAATGATATATCTTATCATCATCAATTATATACAGGTTATTTATACTATTCATTAAATATAATTTTAAAAGTAGTTCCTTTATTCACTTCACTGTAAACCTCTATACTCCCGCCCATAGCTTCTACCTGATTTTTAGTAATAAAAAGACCAATACCCCTGGAATTCTGATTTTTATGAAATGTTTTATACATACCAAAAAGCGAGTTTTTGTGCTTTTTTAAATCAATACCCAACCCGTTGTCCGAAACTGACAGAACTTTTTTTCCATCAACAATTTCAAAATCATAAGATACAACAGATTTTCTTTTTGGAGATGAATATTTTATCGCATTAGTTGTAAAATTAAGTAGAATACTCTCAAGATATGCAGGGTTGTAGTTTACCGTTACATCAAGTGGTATGTTAACTTCAACATCTATGCCGTGTTTTTTTATCTCATTATTGAGTATATTAAGTATGTTTTTTAAGTAATGCCGAAGGTTAAGATTTTCTTTTGTCAGTTTTACCTCAAACTGAATTTCTACCAGTTCTTTTAAATGTCCAATGGTAACATACAACCCATCTGATATTGCTTCAAGATGCTCGAGCATTTCTTCTCTTTCTTTTTCGTCAGCATTTTTAAAAAGGTCTAAAAGCATTTTAAGGTTACTTGCATGCGACCGCAGATTGTGCGAAACTATATGGGCAAAATTGCTCAGCCTGTTGTTCTGGCTACCAATTATATTAATAGTATTGGCTAATTCAATTTCTTTTTCTTTTAACTGCGTTATATCCTTGTGAGTACCTACTGCCCTTATGGGTAAATTGTTATCATCATACTGAACAACCCTGCCCCGGCTAAGTACCCACCTATATTTACCATTGGTGGTTAATACTCTGTAAATACTCTCATACATAGACAACCTGCCTTCAAGGTGGGCATTTTTAGCTTCTGTATGGCCTTCAATATCATCGGGGTGTATTTTGTCTGTCCAAAAATTAACAGGCGCAGTGATTTCCTGTTCTTCCATACCCAAAATTTTTACTGACTGGGATGATAAATAACATTCATCCGTTATCATATTCCAGTCCCATATCCCCTCTGATGCCGCATTAAGAGCAAACTTGTAACGCTCTTCAGACACCTGAAGTTTATTCTCCTGATTTTTAAGTTTTGTAATGTCGCTTGCCCTTCCATAAAAATAAATACTTTCATCTTCCTGAATATACGGCTTAGCTGTCACCCTTATCCACCGTAATCCTTTTTTTGGCAGCATCACTCTATATTCATGCTCCAGCATATGTAAGTTTATTCTTGCTTTATCTATCTTTTTCCTAAGGGCGTCTTTATCTTCATATAACGTCCTGCCTCTATGAAACAATATAGGATCTTTCATAAACTCTCCTACTGTACAACCGTAGATATCTTTAACCGATTTACTTACAAAAACTATGGCATATCCATTTTCTTTGGTCCATATCATTTTAAAAATCAAGTCCGGTACCTGATCGAGTAGCTTTTTATGAAAATCATTTACATTCTCACTTTCGTGAAATGATGCCATATCAGAAATTCCCATTACCCTGCTTTTGTATTATTTTGTATGCTTATATCCTAATGCTACAATATAGTAAATATTTCAATTATTTACGGGGGTGGTAATCATTTAAAACTTTACTTAAAAATTTCCTGTCTAAATGCATATAAATTTCTGTAGTAGTAATTGACTCATGCCCCATCATAATTTGTATAGACCTTAAATCAGCCCCATTTTCAAGCAAATGTGTAGCAAATGAATGCCTAAAGGTATGTGGACTGATTATTTTATTTAGGTTTATTTGTTTTGCAAGACGTTTAATTATTGTAAACACCATTGCCCTGGTAAGGCTTTTACCGTTTCGGTTTAGAAAAAGGAAGTCTTCATGCCCTTTTTGTACAGCCTGTTTATTTCTTACAGTATTTTTATAAAGTAAGATATATTTTTGGGTTGAACTGCCTATGGGCACAAAACGCTGCTTACTGCCTTTGCCTGTTATTTTTATAAAACCTTCTTCAAAAAAGAGGTCAGATATTTTTAAACTTACCAGCTCAGATACCCTAAGCCCGCAACTGTACAACGTTTCAAGCATAGCCCTGTTCCTTTCTCCCTGGGCTGAAGTCAGATCCATAGCGGCAATAAGACTGTCAATCTCTGAGGTAGTAAGGGTATCCGGCAGCTTCCTCCCTATTTTTGGTACTTCTATAAGTTCCATAGGGCTGTAATCACGGTATTTTTCAAAAATAAGGTAATTAAAAAAACTCTTCAATCCGGATATAATCCTTGCTCTTGTCCTTGCGTTAAGTTCAGCAGATATGGCATATATAAACTGCTGTATTGTTTCTTCATCAATTTTTATTGGCGATACATCAATGTTATTAAGCTTGAGGTAATTTAAAAGCCTGTTAATATCAAACACATAATTTTCAACTGAATTTAAAGACAGCCCACGCTCAATCTTTAAGTACAATTTATAATCTGCTATAAAATTTGTCCAGTTTTTCATACGGGTTAAAATTATGTGAATTAAGAATTCTTTGAGATAAGACGCATGGGCAATACTATACTTTTGGATTACAAAACTAAAACTAATTAGAAGATGAAACTATTAAAAACTTTTTCGGTATGTGCATTAATGCTTGGAGCAGTTGTAACAAGTAACGCACAAATGGGTACTATGGAGCCAAGCTTTGGTGTTAAAGGTGGTGTTAACTTTGCCAATGTAACAGGTAACGATTTAGGTGACCAAGAGTCAAGAACAAGCTTTCATGTTGGTGTACTTGCAGAATTTCCTTTAGCTGAAATCTTTTCATTACAGGTAGAAGCTTTATATTCAGGGCAAGGTTTCAGGACTAATATACCTGGTGGTATTTTTGGTGGAGATGACAGAGTTGAATATCACTTAGATTATATTAATGTACCTGTTTTAGCAAAGGTGTACTTAATTGAAGGGCTAAGCCTTGAAGTAGGACCACAATTTGGTTTTAAAGTAAATGAAAAAATAGATTTTGATCCAACTTCAGGTGATGGCAACTGGGAAACCGGTGAAGCTAAAGACTTTGATTTTGGTGTTGCCGCAGGTGTATCATTCAGTACTCAAATGGGATTATTTGCAACAGGCAGATATGTTATGGGTGTAACAGATGTTATTGATAATGTAGATGCTAAAAACTCTGTTTTCCAAATAGGTATCGGATATAAATTTTAATCAGTAAATAAGTTCCGGATATAAAGAGGCTGCTAATGCAGCCTCTTTTGCTATGTATAATTTTGTTATAAAAAAAGAGTTTTGAATTAGAATTTGTTACTATTTTTGCGCGAATTTTTATTAAAACATGAAATGAAAAACAAAATTACTTTTTTAAAGAACTTTTTAGGGCTGCTGGTTATTACATTTAGCCTTTCAACTACTGCCGTTACAGCACAAACTACAATTTTTACTGAAGATTTTTCTTCGATTACAACAGGTAATAGTACTACTACAGGCGGTTCATCAAACCAATGGACAGGAAATGATAATTTCCCTTCTGATGGTATTTTGAGAGCATTTCAGGCTGGTGGTGCTGTTAAAATAGGTAATGGCAGCAATAATGGTTACATAACAACCGAGCCTCTTGACCTTAGCCAGAGTAATGGTGCATTTACATTAAGCTTTGATGTTAAAGGATGGTCCAATGTTGAGGGTGACATCAAAATTACTGTAACAGGACTTGAGATACAAGAAGAAACTGTAACTTATACAGCAGTCCTTGCTGGTGATTTTGAAACAAAAACTATCAGTTTTACAGGTGGTACAGCTAACTCAACAATAAGGATTGAGACTACTGCAAGAAGAGCGTTTATAGATAACGTAATTGTAACCGTACCGGAACTTACTGTAGAAACACCAGTAGCTACTACAGCTACATCTGTAACATCCACAAGTTTTACAGCTAACTGGGAAGCTGTAGAAGGCATAGATATGTATTTACTTGATGTAAGTACTAACGAAGATTTTACTGATTTTGTAGAAAGTTACGAAAACATGAATGTAGCAGCTAACTCTCAGATTATTGAAGGTTTAGACTGGAATACAACTTACTACTACAGGGTTTATGCAGCTGGCAACGGCATAATATCTGAAAGTTCTAATGTAATTGAAGTGAGTACAACATGTGGCGAAGTTGATGCCCCTATAGTT
>JBQGDD010000362.1:0-6994 GCA_052038845.1 Dyadobacter sp.
TCTTTAAATACAACACTGTATTTATAAGGCTTTACATATTGCCACAGCAAAGCGTTGGGTGCCTTAAAACTCATTTTACCGGAAGTTTCTATATCATTAGACAAAAAATCCATGTGCTTGTACTGTACAAAATCAGTAGTAAGTGTTTTGGTATTTTTTGCAGTGGTATTTACAGCATTTTTAAAAGCTGTAACCTCAGCAACATTCATTTTTTGTTCCTGCGCTTTTAAAGAAAGCGTAACGATAAACAATATCAATAAGTAAAAAGCCTTATTTTTCATAAGCCGGAATATTTAATAATTCGTTTACAGTAACAGACTGGTAATTATTTTGCTGCAAAAGTACCAATAATCGTTCCAAAACGTTAACACTTTTTTGAGATGTATCGTGCAAAAGTATAATACTGCCCGGAGCAAGCCTGCTTTCAATACGGTTAAAAATTTCATCTTCATCTTTAAGGATGCCGTCTAAAGAACGGATATTCCACCCTATAACACTATATCCCGTTTTTTTTACGGCTTTTGCCATTGCAGGTGTTGTAACTCCGTATGGCGGCCTGTACATAGTAGGCTGAAGCCCGGTACTCTCTTTAATTACAGATGCCGCATCTGCTAACTCTTCAACAATCTTTTTTGAGCTAAAAAAGCCCATATAATGCGAATGGCTGTATGTATGGTTCCCCACAGAGTGTCCCTGAGCTACAGTTTCTTTTAAAATTTCAGGGTGTTGGAATACCTGCCTGCCTATACAGAAAAAAGTAGCCTTTGCATTATATTTTTTTAGCAATGCCAATACAGGTATTGTTTCGGGTGTAGGTCCGTCATCAAAAGTAATTGCCACTTTTTTATCCTTAATTTCAGGATTACTGCAATAAGCATCTAAATGGTAGCCAGAGCGTATTAACCCTGAGCCCGTTGCAGCTATAATAAACCACACAGCCACAGGAATGATAAAACCCCACCAGCTAACTTCTGTAAAAAAAGACAGTATTGCCAGTAAAAGCAATACCGTAATAAGTAAACCTGTATTTATACTGTGCTTCAGCATTTGCGCAGTAATGTAAAACTATGGTCTTTACCCCTGTACTGGTTATATAGCAGCACAGTATCATGCTGTTTCGCTTTAACGCTGTTTACTCTCATTACATCTGGCACCTGTTGTGCTTTAAGAATATTAGCAGCCATCCATAACCCAAAAGCAGATGCAGTATTAAACTCACCCGAAAGATGCTTATAATACAATTGTTCTGTGTCTTTAAAATGTTCGTCAGCGAGGTTTCTGTAAAATCCGTCATAATCAACATCGCCATTATAACCAAGTATTACGGCATCTATATCGCTTGCCGTTATTCCGTTAGCCGATAAAAACTCGTCAAGCCTGCCTGTTACCTCATCCTCCTCCAGTGCGTTGTATATAGATACATCGCATAATTCGGCATAACTGCTCTCCTGTCTCGTGCCTGAAACTACAAAAAACACAGCACCTTCAGAAAGCACTACTCCTGTAGTAGCCGAATCAAGCACTTTATATTCTGTTTCATTTTTATCTTTAATGATACCCGAAAGTTCATAAAACTCAATAGTTTTTGCTGAGTTTTCTTCAATACCCCCGGTAAGTACATTGGTGGCTTCTCCCTCATCAATATGCAGCATGGCATCTACCAGGGCAGATTCAAAAGATACCGCACCGTTAACATAAGTAAAATTATAGGCTTTACACCCCAGCCCCAATGCTATTTGGGCACCCACCGTATTATGGGTAGATTGTATAAATGATGTAGGGGTTAAAAACTGTTCATTATTATCAATAACCGCCTGTAAAAACTTTTCCGAATCAATGCTGCATCCAATGCCTGTACCTGTAATTATGGCATCGGGCTGTGCCCCGCATTGCTGCAACGCCCTTGCTGCTGCCGCTATTCCGTTTTTTACACCCCTTGCCATCCTTCTCCCGGCAGCAGGGGCTATAAACTCCTTATAATCAACCGGAGCAGCGGCAAGCACGTTTTTATCAGTATTTATAAAGTACTCCCCCGGAAAAACTGTATCAAAAGTTTCCTGTGCAGAGATACATGCCATACCGTTAATGTAACATTTTCTCATCAGCTTTTGGAAAATAACAGGGTTGAACAATTACCGCCAAAACCAAATGAGTTAGACAGTACGTGGTTAATTTCTTTCTTTTTTAAAACCGTTTGCGGGATAAGGTTAAACTCCTCCATTGGGGTTTTAAAGTTAAGATTAGGAAATATAATATTATGCTGAAGCGCAAGCACACTATACACCGCCTCTATGCCTGCTGCGGCAGCGAGAGTATGCCCTGTAAACGGTTTTGTTGAACTGAAATCGGGCACAGAATCTCCAAAAATGCGTACCAACGCCCTGCCCTCACTAAGGTCGTTATTAGGGGTTGCTGTACCATGCGCATTTATATAATCAATATCATTTATACTAAGTCCTGATATTTTAAATGCCTTTTGCATTGCCATAAAAGCCCCGTCACCATTTTCAGATGACGCTGTCTGGTGGTAGGCATCATTTGCGTTGCCATATCCTGACACATATGCTAATACCTTTTTATTATATTTTTTAACAAGGGTGTCGCTTTCCAGCACTAAAAATGCGGCAGCTTCACCAAGGTTTAGCCCTTTCCTGTTATTATCAAAAGGAGTATTATAAGTATCAGATAGTATCATCAGGGTTTTAAAACCATTTATGGTAAACTTAGAAAGCGCATCGGTGCCTCCTACAACTACCCTATCCAGCTTTCCCGACTTTATAAGCCTTGCGCCCATCATAATAGCATTAGCCGCCGATGAGCAGGCAGTGCTTATAGTGGTTACAAAACCACCTTTCAGGTTAATCTGATCAGCAATTTTATGGGTTGAGTCTCCTGCATCGTGAGCACTAATGTACCTCCTATTATCTTTTCTTTCAATATAGTCATTAAAAAAAAGTTCGGTCATATCCATACCACCCACACTGGTTGCAGATATTAACCCTGAAGGATATTCATTAATATCCTTTATCCCTGCATTATCCAGTGCCTGCTTTGCAGCAATAGCACCAAGCATGGCCGTACGGGAATAGTTATTATTTTCAGGAAGCTGTAAAATACCTTGCAACTCATCATTAGTAAGCTTTATTTCGCCAACCTTAATAGCTTTTTTATGAATAGTAGCTATATTCTCAATTTCAGATATCCCAGGCTTGAGGCTGATAAGCGCATCAAAATTTTCTTCAACAGTACGCCCTATTGAAGATAATATTCCCATACCGGTTATAGCAACTCCCCTGTACACAATCCCTGTGGTTTATTTTGTTCTGTGTTCGGTTATGTAAGCAGCCATGCTGTTTATAGACTGAAAAATAGTCTTGCCTTCTTTCGGGTCAGAAAGCTTAATGCCATAATCCTTATCAAGCATTACAATAAGCTCTAAAGCATCAATAGAGTCAAGCCCAAGACCATCGCCAAACAGTGCATCGCCATCGTTAATATTTTCAGGGTTAACATCTTCCAGGTTTAATATTGTAATGATTTTTTCTTTCAGTTCCTGTTTTAAAGCTTCCATTTTATTTATTGTATAATGTTTGTATATTCTCTTCCGTATGCTCTAGGTTTCCTTCTTTAGAAACCATATACATAAAGGCTTTATAATCGTCTTTAAAAAACTCTACCCAACCGCATAATACTTTCTTTGCCTTGTGGGTATCCAGCAATGTGCCGGCATAATTAGCAAAAAAAGAAGGGTTAAAGGCTTCAAATATAAAGAAACTATTTTCAGTAAACAGTTTATGCCTTATACTTATTTCACCAAGGCAAATGTTTGGCAGTGTGTAAACAAACACTGCCGGGCTTGGGTAATAACTTTCCCTGTCGTTTATTGAGTCCTGAAACTTTATATCAGTATCCAAGCTGGATGACCTGTTTGCAAAAAGCAGTGCCACGTTACCCTCTCCATCCCTGTGCAGTTCATTATTTAAAAGCACATCTGATGCAAGAAAGGCGAGTTTGCTAAGGTTATCCATTTTAAAAAATTTAGGATAATCTGTTTCATGCAATTGGTACACTTTTTTTGCAAAGTCAGGAAAAGAGAGTTCTTTGCCATCAAGTACTTTTTCTCCGTTAAGCAACATTACATTATTCTGAATAGTGCAGTAAGATGATATGTATTTCTGTTCCTGCTGCATTATCCTCCTGTTTTTTTAAATAGTACTGCGGTATTGCATCCACCAAAGCCCGATGCTGTTTTAAGAAAATACTTTACAGGCTTATCTACATGTTGCTTTATTACATTTATCGGCTGGGATACCCCAGACTCATCAAAACCTGCCGAAGCATACAGCCTGTTCCGCTGCATTGACTCCAGCCCTATTACCGTTTCCAGTAAACCCGAAGCTCCCAGTGTATGCCCATAATATCCTTTAAAACTATTAACGGGAACATCCTTCATTTTAAGCCTGGCAAATGCCACTGCCTCCATTTCATCGTTAAAAGGGGTAGCTGTACCGTGAGCAGATATGTAATCAATTTTATCAGCGGTTACATCTGCCTCTTTCAGAGCACTGTTAATGCTCCTCACTAAGCCTTCACCCGTTCTGGACGGTCCGGAAATATGGTTGGCATCGTTTATAGAGCCATCCCCTATAATTTTTGCTTTTGCATCTTTATCATTCACACTTATCATTACAGCCGCTGCGCCCTCACCCAAATTTACGCCTTTCCTGTTTGCGGAATAAGGCTTACAGGGGGCATCACTCATAGCCTGAAATGATTTAAACCCTGACAGTACAAACTCTGAAACCTCATCACCGGCTACTATAAAGGCATTATCATACATACCGCTTTGCAGTAACCGTTTTCCTACAGATACTGCCAATACACCCGATACACAGGCATTAGACACCACAACGGGCTGTGTTGCAAAACCAAAAAATTTAGCAATAACAGCCGCTAAGTTGTATAACCCTGCTTTTTCGGTATCATCGTCAAATAAGGCTGTAACATTACCCTTTGTTGTAGAAACCAGCAAAACAGATTTTTCAGTTAACACTGCCCCGCTCTTTTCTATAACCGGGTACAGTGCCAGCAGCATCATTTTTTCAAGGCGGGTATAGCTATCATCATTACTGATGGCAGAAAATGCGGTATTAAGCGCTGCATCATCAATAATACCCGCATAATATGATGCAGGCATCATGCTGTTAGTATGCAGCCTTACCCCGCTTAAGCCTTTTTCTAACGCATTAATATTATCTGCTGTGTTAAACCCTAATGGGGTTACACAGTTAGTATGCGTTATATATACCTTTTTCAGTTCCATTACTTTAAAAGCCCTGCTTTATTACGCCATTCTTCATAAAATGCCGGATAATTAAGCGACATTACCCCATCTGTACTAACAAATACCTGTACTGTTTCTCCTGTACAGGCTAACTCATTATTACTGTTATATATCTTATACCTGAATATCATTTTAGCTGCCGGGGTATCTACAATTGTTGTATCTATCCTTGCTACCTCTCCATATTTAAGGGGCAGTTTATGCTCGCAGCTCGATTTTACTATTGGGGTGGTAAAGCCATGCTCATGTACATCCAGGTAGCTGATGCCATGCCTGCGCCCAAAAGCCTCACGCCCATCTTCAAAATAGGTAATATAATACCCGTGCCACACAATCCCCAATGGGTCGGTTTCATTAAAACGTATCCTTATATCCTGCGAAATCGTTAAATGTTCCGCTTCGCTATACTGCTCTTTTCTTTTCATCATAAAATAGTGATACCAGTATCATTACCAGGTAAAATATAAACAGCATACCTAAATTTGGCAATATGCCTGCAAGTGTATCATTTCTTAATAGTACATCGTAAAACGCATCCAGCCCCCAGTTCATAGGTGAAGCTTTGGCAATATACTGCATTATGCGCGGCATTGCAAAAACCGGAACCCAAACCCCGCCTACTGCGGCAAGGATAACAACCGATGTTGAACCAAAAGGTGCTGCCTGCTCCTGCGTTTTAGCAAAAGTACCCAATAAAATGCCAAATCCTACTGCTGCAAAACCCGAAAATAACGCAACAATGCTCATAAGCAAAAAAGTACCGTTAAGCTCCAGCCTTGGCAGCCCAATATTAGGGAAAAGAAAATAGCCTACCGCTACCATAAGGTAAAACTGTATCATACAAATAATAAGGTATGTTATTGTTTTACCCGCTATTACTGTGGCAAATGACACAGGGTTTGTCCTTAGCCGTACATTAGTACCCTGGTTTTTTTCTTTTACTATGTTAATGGAAAGTGGCACTACAATAAAAAACATGGCAAATAATGTCCATGCAGGCACATTATGCTGTGTAGAGTTGGGTACCATTTCCTTGTTTTCAAACATTGGTGTAATTTCCCTGAAACTTATATATTCTTCCTGCTGAAAAGCCTGTGTACTTTCTTCGCCAAGCTGTTTTTGAAAAGCATCGTAAATAGTTTTTGTTTCTATCTGAGAAATCATTTTATCTACAGTACTCTTTACTGCATTTTTAAATGCAAACTGAGAGGCAGGGTCAAAATAAAGCCGTACTTCTTTTGGCTCATTAATTACATCCTCAGCATTTCCCGAAGTTTCAGCAGCACCAAAGCCTTCCAGTATTTTTTCTACATTGCTATCAACCTTTTTAGTTAGCCCGATGCTTAACCCTTCAGGTATTATTATAGCCAGCTGATAGTCGCCGTTAAAAACCTTTTCCTTCGCAAAATCTTCATTAATGGCTTTTCCCTTTTCTTCCCTTATTACGGTAAAAGCCCCGCTTTCTTTCAGGTTGCTGTCAATCAGGGCAGAGAGTTCTCCCCTGTCGTTATCTACCAGCAGTATGGGTATCTTTGTTTCTGTAGTGGTTTTAAAGGTACTGTCCTGTATAAGTGTAACAGCAATTATAAGAAACAGGGGCATTATAAACAAAATTACCAGCCCCCCCGGGTCGCGCCTTAGCAGCAGCAA
>JBQGDD010000363.1:0-3212 GCA_052038845.1 Dyadobacter sp.
AAAGCAGACCACTTTTTAATGATGATTATTTCCACCTGCTGCACCGCTGGATCACTGTCTTTCGCCTTCGGGTCAAGTGCCACAAGCGTAAACGGTATTATTTCTGCTCTTCTTTTAGTTAAGTTGGCTCTAACTTCCTTAACGGCCTTTTTCAGGCTTTCAATATTTTCCTGAACATCAGTTTTGATGTGCTGCTCGTTAAGGTAGGCTTGAAGTATTGATTCAGTCATTCAATATAAACTCTTGTATGTGTTTAATATATACCACTGTATTTCTTACGTATTCCTTATTAGTTGACTAATTTTTCTTAAAAATACAAAACTTTTAGTTTTAAAAATTACTTTATATTGTGCAACAACAATTGAATACACGTAATAAATCTCACCTAATTGTATTTAGATAACTTTGAAAAAATAATAAATTCATTACTCCCGGTTAGCGAATTATAATGAAAACATGGTGGGAAAAACATTAGTGTTCTATCATTCCGGGTCAGCTGTGGCCAATAGAAAATTGTAGGAATTTTTGGCAGGGTCTTCAACCTGGTTAACCATTTCATTAGGGAGTTCAGCCTGGATCAGGCCAGGAGCTGGTCGCTTCTCAGATTTAAAAGGAAATGTTTCCTGTATTCGTTAGATGTAGTATTTCAGACAACCTTAGTCGTAAAGGGATATCCATGCTTTTTAATCAGGTGTCAAGATGCCTAAGTTTATCTTCTGTATCTGTCACAACTTGGTCATACGAAACAAGAATTTGCTCCAGTTTTTCAGTGGTGTCCTTATGACTTGCCATATCAACTAACTTGTCAACAACTGCCTTTGTAGTTACAGTGAGGCATTTTACATTCAGCACATAATTCCTATAATCCTCATTCAAAAACAGTGGCTCAATCAATAAATTATAGTGATAGGATACGTGAAATGCGATTTTATTAGTTGCTCCCGGAAGAAACCCATGAGCAATAGAATGCCGAAAGGCATCCTGAAAAATTTGCGCTGATTTTTCTTTTTTAAGGTAGTCCTTTCCCAAAATCCAGGAAGGCTCTGGCATGTTTGATAAAAGCCTTTGATTTTTTTGAAGAATCATCCTTTTGCAATCCAACATTCAGGGCCAAAATTTCGCCCAATAAATCCATGATGGAAAAACAAGTCATTGCTAATGGAACCGTAAGCTTCGAATGAAGCATAGCCACGTACAAGCCATTTTGACCAATTGGCGGAGTTGTACGAAAAGCCTGACCAGCATTCGTGAGGTTAATTGCTTCCTCACGTGTTAACCCATCGGGTATTTCCGATAGTTTGTCTAAATCTGCCTTCATGACTTGAAGCATACCCAGAAATGTATCTTTTAGAAATTCTGTTTCCATTTTCTATATTTTCAATGCTGCACTCCAGTAATTACTTTTTTAGATATTCCCTGATCAACAACTTCACGACCGGCGCGCTGTCCTCGTGAACCCGGCAGTACTTCCAGTTCTTACCGATTACGATCAGCGGCTTTGCTACGTCTAATATTTCTTTCAGTGCTACAATGTTACCTTCCAGTCCGTGTGTGTGTACGGTCAAAACTACTGTCTGCTCAGAGTCGGTCAAATCTTCCCACCTGCGGGTTTCTTCTAATCCTTGTATTTTCATATCCGATTTATTTTAAGGTTGGACTACTCTATCTTTCGCATATACAAAAGACATGGTATATTGGTACATCTGGGCATACTTTCAATATTTATAGCTTTATGATTTAAATATCATCGGAGTTTCGTGGCCTCTCTGCATATTCGTATTCTTCTGTCATGCATAAAAATTCATCATGTCCGATTTTGATCGTATGCTTACCTTTTTCATAAATAGTGGTAATCTTATTTCCCCATATATCACTATATACCGCAACCATTGAACCAGATGCCCCATATTCTGAAAATTCGCATTCTCCTCCTGGTCCTAATGGGGGATGATGTTCTAAGGAAACGTAATTACCTGAATTTTCTCCTCTATACCAGCTGTCAGGTTTGAAGCTTGTAGTAATGTCAAGAGCAGGTCCAAGCCCAATATTTTTTAAGCGATATGTGTTGTAAATACCTAGCGACGCTACAGATAATATAGGCCGATTAATAGCATCCTCTCGCTCCTTTATCGAATCTTGTAGATTCTGCTCTCGTACATGAATAACATAGGTAAGCATTGATATTGCCACCAAGCTGGCCAGACTTACCCATACATTAAAGAAGTCACCAAACTGCCCCCACACCTCCTGACTGTTGGATAAGCCCTGATTTCCAAAATTATGAAAGTAAAACAGAACAGGCGAAGCTATGATAGTCAGCGGGATAACAACTATTACCCAGGGTTTGATTTTGAACTTTTCTTTGCTCATGTTTTATAACCTATTAATAAGGAAGAGTTTCGGTTGAAAGTTATCATAAATTAAGGAAAGCAGTATTAATATTTCATACAACAACTTCAATATTGGTTAAAACAAATCTTACAATTTGTTAAGTCTAAGGAAATACAATTAATACTTTAGTCGCTTAATCAAACGTATCGATATAGTAAGAACTTAGGGTAAAACATATTTTAGCGTTCA
Organism: Dyadobacter sp.; assembly: GCA_052038845.1. Classification (GTDB taxonomy): domain Bacteria; phylum Bacteroidota; class Bacteroidia; order Flavobacteriales; family Flavobacteriaceae; genus Flavobacterium. The sequence goes on from JBQGDD010000363.1 coordinate 2,581, forward strand.
GCTGACATTTTCCGGATCTCGAAACCGACCAAACATTTTGTACCAGGAAAGTGAAGCGAGACGCCCGCGTATAAGCGTGGGCGGTTCCTTTGCTGTGGTACAGGGCTCTTGGTCGGGCCTCGGGACCAGTGGGCAATTCGCCTGCGCTTTTTGCTTTTGAAGTTCCATGCGTTTGAATCTCAACAACACTATGTAAACTATACTCTCTGCTATGAATGATTTCATTAAAACATTTGTCCCTATGCTTCATTTACAATCACCTGTCATCATTGATATTCTTGATAATTCTGAAAGAGTACAAGAACCTGAACCGACCATCCTTCTGTCGGCTTCCCAAATTCAGGAAACCATCTATTTTATAACCGAGGGGGTTATACGTCGTTATTCAATTGAAGATGATCAGGAAAAGACTAACTGGTTCTTTTCCCAAGGTGATATCGCGGTCTCCGAAGACAGTTTCTACATCGATGCTCAATCTGACGAATTCCTTGAAACGACGTTTGACACCCAACTGCTTGCCATAAAAAAAAAGACTACCTACGCTTAATTGATACCTATTCAGAATTCAATGATCTTTTAAAGAGGTTATACAAAAGCTATCACCGGCGTTTCAGGTATCATCAAAACGCTGT
>JBQGDD010000364.1:0-3573 GCA_052038845.1 Dyadobacter sp.
GCCAACGAACTTTATGTTGATGGTAACTTTTCTTATACCATAGATGTAGGATATGAGTCTAAAATTGCATTTGGTTTAAAAGCGGGTGCCAGGGTTTTAAATATAGACTGGTCTAAAGGTATTTTCCTTCAGGATGGTGATGTACTGCTTAATAATAACATTAATAACAGGATAGCACCCACTATTGGTGCAGGTGTTTATTATTATACTGACAGATGGTATATTGGAGGTTCTGTACCAAATTTTATAAGGTCAGATTATTATGATGACGTTCAGGAGTCAACCGTGTCTGACAGGCTTCATTATTATGTAATGGGAGGCTATGTATTTGATATTTCTGACGGTCTTAAATTTAAGCCTGCCGTATTAGGAAAAATAGTTTCGGGTGCACCTGTAACGGTAGATGTATCAGCAAATTTCCTTATACAGGATGTACTTACATTAGGCGCTTCCTACAGGTATGATGACTCTGTAAGTGCCCTTGCCGGATTCCAGATTTCGAGAAGCATATTCGCAGGATATTCTTATGATTATTCTGTTACTGAGCTTAACAAATATAATAATGGTTCACACGAAATTATTTTAAGGTTTCAGTTAGTCCCTAAATCTTCACGAATTAAATCGCCAAGATTTTTCTAAAAAAATACAGTTATGAAGAAAATATTATTTTTATTTAGTTTGCTTTTTTGTTATACCTCAGGATTTTCTCAGCAAAAATTAAAAAAAGCCGACAAGCTTTTTGCCGACCTGGCATACGTAGATGCTGCTAAAGCCTATGAAGAGTATCTTGAAAAAGAACAGCAGCCAGGAACAGAGACTATTATGAATATTGCTGATGCTTATTACTATACCGGTAATATGCCCGGTGCCCTGCGCTGGTATTCAAAGCTTGATGAGGTGCTTGGCAGCAGTATGGATGATACTTATTTTAATCGTTACATACAGGCTATGCGTGCTGAAGAAAGGTATAAAAGGGCTGACGACCTGTTAAAGCAGAGGCTTGACAGGAAAGGCGACCGAAAGGCGATTGAAAGGTATATTAACCAAAAGGGACATTTGGACAGTATTAGTACAAAAGAATCTAACTATACGGTTAACAACCTTGCTATTAATACTAATAAGGCCGATTTTGGAACCGCTTTTTATGGTAACAGGATTGTATATTCTTCCAGTAAGGATACTATGAGGCGAAGCAAGATATATTCGTGGAACGACCAGCCCTTCCTTGAGCTTTATATAGCAGACAGGAATGCCAGCGATGGCTCATTTTTTAACGAACAGAAGTTTATACCAAGCGCACAAACCCGTTACCATAATGCTACACTAACCTTTAGCTCTGATTTAAAAACTGTTTACTACAGTTCCAATAATGTTAAAAAGAACGACAAGCTTAACAACAGCAGTTCAGGCATCAATAATATAGAAATTATAAAGGGAAATATTGAAGGCAACAAACTCGTTAATGCTGATGGGCTTCCTTTTAACAGCACTGACTACTCTATTGGGCATCCTGCATTAACTAAAGATGGCAAGTGGCTGTTTTTTGTATCTGATATGCCGGGCGGTTATGGCGATACTGATGTATATGTTGTAGAAGTATTTAGTGATGGTAAACTGGGGTCTCCAAGAAACCTTGGGCCTACTATAAATACATCGGGCAGGGAAATGTTCCCTTTTATTAACGACTCTGTTTTGTACTTCTCTTCAGACGGACATTATGGACTTGGAGGACTTGATGTTTTTGAAAGTACCAGAGTTGATGACTATGAGTTTACAGAGCCTAAAAACCTTGGTAAACCGGTTAACAGCAACCTTGATGACTTTGCTTTTATCATAAGCGAAGATGAAAAATACGGATATTTTTCTTCAAGCAGGAAAGAAGGAAAAGGTGATGATGATATTTACTATTTTACGAAAAAAGCAGTACCATGTATGCAGTTGGTATCGGGCAAGGTTACCAATACTAAATATAAAGTGGGTATAAATATGGCTGATATAAAAGTTTACAACCTGTTTGGCGATGTTATTAAAACTACCCAGACGGATAAAGAGGGTAACTATAAAATTGAAGTGCCATGCAATACTAAGGTTAAGATAGAAGCCTCTAAGCCCAATCATACTAAAGCTGAAAGGGAATTAGAAATTTCCGCTGCAAATGGCAATGAAATTAAAAATGTAAATTTTGAGCTTTCAGATTATGGAGATTTAGTTGTAGTTGAGGATGATGTTGAAAAGGTAGCTATAGACCCTATATTTTTTGAGTTCAACAAATGGAATATTACCACACAGGCTGCAAAAGAGCTGGATAAAGTAGTATATATGCTTAAAAATTTCCCTAACATAATTATCAAAATTGAGTCGCATACAGATTCAAGGGGCAGGGATCAGTACAACCTTGAACTTTCTAAAAAACGTGCAAATTCAACATACCAGTATTTACTTTCTAAAGGGATAGAGGCCTCAAGAGTTGAAAGTGTGAAAGGATATGGAGAAACACGTTTGAGAAACAGGTGTTCCAATGGAGTTGAATGCAGTGATGAAGAACATTTATTAAACAGGAGGTCAGACTTTATTATTGTAAAAAAATAAAATTTCAATTGTTTGTTGTGGCTAACTTTGTTAACCGCCCGGATAATCCGGGCGGTTTTTTTGTATACTCACTCAAACATACTTCTACTCAAATATTGAATAAAAATATAAACTTTATTCAATATTTGATTTAATAAATATTTGACAAACAGGTAATTACACCTGCTTCCATACGGTTATGTATTATTACTTTTACTACAGGCTTTTTGTTAAAAAGCTGACAAAGAATAACCAACCTAACTTATTTTATTATGGAAACAAAAAACAAACCGAAAGAAGCTGAAAGCGCAGCTAAAAACGAAAAAGCAGCAAACAGTACTTTTAAATTCAGGACTCCGGGTGGAATTGAAGACTTTAGCAACGACCCTGACAAGCAAAAAGCCATGAACGATTTGTGGAGCAATAACCTTGACAGTTTTACACGCCAGGGTATGCTTAGTAATCCGTGGAATACTACTAACACCCCACCAACCACAAATTATTTCAACCCGGTACAGGCAAACCCAAAGAGCACCGCTTACAGCGTAAAATGGTCGGCTTTTCCGGGAAGGTTAGCCTATAATTTTCCTGCGGCATCTCAAAGTGAACTGAATGAAATGGCAGATACAGGAAATATAAAAGGGCAAATTTCTGATAACCCGTGTGGTGACCCTATTGAAAATGTTGCTTATTACCCTTATGGACCAAGAGGCTGGCAGGATGAATACTGCGAGTGGGCAGTTACCCGCAATGAGGCAGGCAAAATAACCCGTATTGATTTTACCTGCGAGAACCCTGAATACTGGAACAGCCTTTGGCTTGTTGACCCTAATAAAGTACTGGAACTTTACCAGACCATTCTTAACAAGCCACAAATTACATTACAGGACCTTAGCCTCCCCGGGGTTACAAACCCTATCACACAAGGGCCTGTGTACAACCCGTTGAATAAATGGAACAGCGGCACAGCATCTGACGGAAGTAAAGGCGGAGCGATACACTTAA
>JBQGDD010000365.1:0-2492 GCA_052038845.1 Dyadobacter sp.
TCATCTTTTTTATCCCTGCACGAGGTTGCTGCCAGCGCAATACTTATGCCTGCTATTACCAATAATTTTTTCATAATCAGTTATTTTACAGTTTGTAGTTTAAAGTTACTCATTTTACGGCATAATTAATCTATCAGCCCAATTTTTTTAGAGTGGGTAATGGCTTCACTACTGTCTTTAAAGTAGCATACTTCCACACCTATAGATTCCATATTTTTTAAAGCCTTTATAGCTTTGCTTTTTTTAGACGAAGAAGTCTGCCTTATATAAACCGCTTTTACCGTAAGCGGAAATATCTTGCATATATCCTCATAAAGATAGGGGTCATGCTGAGAGTCATCTCCCAATAGTGTATATTGTAAATGCGGATAAAACTCAAGTATATGCTTTATTTTGTCAAACTTATGGTCATGGCTGCCCCTGCCTGTAAACAAAAAATCGGTCAGGCTGGTTTTTATATCTTTTAAAAGTAAAACAGCTTTTGGCAGCTCATGCAGTTTAGCAAATTTTACTATAAAGTTGTATAAGTTCCACTCACTACTGGAAACATAAAAAAAAGCATTTTTTCCGCCTTTGCCATCGCGCCCTGAGCTGCTTAACGCTTTATAATGCGGCACTACGCCCTCAAACAGCTTGCGCCCGTTAATGTTTTTCCATAGCAGTATGTAAAGTTTCTTAAAAAAGTTTTGGGTGTGCGATACTAAAAAAGTATCATCAATATCTGATATAAATCCAAAATCGCTGTCGTACGGACGGATATAACTGCCTTTTTCTGTTATTTCTTCACCGTTATAAAAAGTACTCACATAATAATCTGTCCAGCCATGGGCAATTTCATGCTTTAATGGGATACAGAATTTAAAATAGCCGTCATTTAACGATTTTGTATGTATTTTTATACCATTATGCTCTAAATAAACATCTGCATTGCCTATAGTTTTGACGCGGAACATCTGTATAATAGACCGGGCATTTTTAAACCTTTTCTTTTCAAACTCATAGCTGTTGGCAGTATTGGGCCTAAAAACATGCCCAAAAACTATCAGTTCCTGCTCATTTGCATATCCGCGGTATAACTTTATTATAGGCTTCATTGTAAATTTATGTATTTGATAAGGTATTGATATATGTAATTTACCTAATTTTAATCAAAAAAAGAAATATGTCCCTGCTAAAAAAATGTTTATTAATTATTAACCCGATATCCGGAGGTAATGATAAAACCTGTCTTGTACAGGCTGCAAGGCAATTTGCAGAAAAGGAAAACATAGCACTTATTGAGTTTGAAACGACAGGCAGCGATGATGAGAGTGCAGTTAGGGATTTGTATAGCCGGCACAAGCCGCAAAGGATTTTAGTTGTTGGGGGAGATGGCACTATAAAAATGACAGCTGAAGCTGTTGGAAAATGTGAAGCTGTTATTGGCGTGCTTCCGGCAGGATCTGCAAACGGGCTCTCGGTTGACCTGAACCTTCCTGATGATATAGAAGAAAATATTGAGATTGCCTTTAATGGCGATTTTATTGAGATGGATATGGTATGCATTAACGATAAAAAAAGTCTGCACCTGAGTGATATTGGCATTAATGCAGAACTTATCCGAAAATATGAAAGCAGCAGCATTAGGGGGAAACTTGGCTATGCCCTTAAGGCAATAAGTACCCTTACTGACCTTGAAGACCCTTTTACAGTTACAGTAAAAGCAAACAACAGGGTAACAGAAACCTCTGCCAGGATGGTAGTAATAGCAAACAGCAGGAAGTATGGCACCGGTGTTACCATTAACCCTATTGGAGTAATGGATGATGGCAAGTTTGAAATAATTGTATTAAAAAACCTTGAGCTACTGGTTATTGGCAAAATACTTTCGGGTAATATACCTGTAGAAAGTAATGAAGATGTTGAAATTATTTCTACTGACCAGGCACTTATAACAACTAACCTGCCGGTATGCTTTCAGGTAGATGGCGAGTTTTGCGGCGAGGTTGACAGGCTGGATGCTAAAATACTACACAGGCAGATGAAGGTGGCTGTACCAAAGACTACTTAAATGGGTTACGCTCTTTCCAGTCGGTTTTTGGTTCAAAATAATTAAAAAGCCTTTTAGAAAACAGGTTTATAAAGGGGTTGGTGTGCTTAATAATGCCATAAACCTGTTCTGCCTGTGCACCAACAGAGCTTTTAATTTCCATAGCCGACCTGGCGAAAATAACATGCTTAAAACCTTTTTTAATAGCATAGGCAACCATGTCATAGAGCATATTCAGGTAAAGCATTTTGTCTTTCTGTACAGTCTCATCATAGCCCAAAAAGTAGGTATCCATATCACTGTTATTTTTAATCAGTGTACTGAAGCCTATTAATTTTTCATTGAGAAAATATCCATAAAAAAGGAAATTATCTTTTAATTCCCTCTTCATAACCTCAAAATGGTTTTCAGGTAAAAAAAAAGTATTAAATGAGGCTTTGTTTGCTACTGTAAGGTATAGCTC
>JBQGDD010000366.1:0-9506 GCA_052038845.1 Dyadobacter sp.
TGGATAAGGTCAAGCGGTTTAAGCATACCATATAATCCTGAAAGTATGCGCAGGCTGTCCTGCAATTTATTCAGTTTAGCCATTGGTAGTGTATACGCATCAAGCCCTGTATACACATCGCCGTTAAAAGCATATATAGCAGGGCGGGCGTTTTTAGTTGTAAAAGGCGTTTTCCAATCCTGATTGCGCTGCCAGTTAAGTTCGGCAAGATTATCAGATATATCCATCAGTTCCTTTAAATCACCCGGCGACTTTTCCTGAAGTGTTTTATGGATAACTTCTGAATCTTTTAAAAAAGCAGGCTGTGTATGTTTTCTCGAAGGCAGTTTGGTTTCATAATCAAGTGATTTTGCAGGCGATATAACAATTCTCATACATTTTTAGTTTAATGTCTCAAAAGTACTAAGCATAAAGCATTTCTACAACATAAAAGTATTTTGCTATATTAGCGCAACCAACAATGAAACATACAATGGCTGAATACAGTATCCAGACAAAATCTCTCAATTTTAGGTACTCAAAACATAAAAAAATACTGGACGATATATCCCTAAACATCCCAAAAGGGTCTATATATGGGTTTTTAGGTCCTAATGGTGCAGGAAAGTCAACCACTATGCGGTTACTTACAGGAATACTTCCCGAACAGGAAAATGCTATCTCCATATTCGGGAAACCTTTAAAAGACCAGTTACCACAGGTATTTGACAACTTAGGTTCGCTTGTAGAAAGCCCCGCGCTTTACCTGCACCTTAGCGGTTACAATAACCTAAAATATATTGCAAAACTGCGCAACGTGCCTGAAAGCCGTATTGACGAAGTACTGGAACTGGTTGACCTTAGCCGTGATGCCAAACGTAAGGTAAAACAGTATTCACTGGGTATGAAACAACGCCTTGCTATTGCTATGGCATTATTAAGCGAACCGGAACTGCTATTACTCGATGAGCCTGTTAATGGCTTAGATCCAAATGGTATGCGCGATATAAGGCAGTTATTGGTAAAACTGAATAAAGAAAAAGGCATTACAATTTTTGTGTCCAGCCACCTTTTATCCGAAATAGAGAAAATGTGTACCCATGTAGGCATAATCAGTAATGGTAAACTGCGGTTTGAAGGTACTATCGAAGAGCTTTCAAAACAGTCAGGTGCCTGTAAGATACAGCTAACCTTAAAAGATGCCCCGCAATGGCATGAAAACCTTTTACCGGAATATCCGACCGTAACGCTGGAAAATGCCACACAGCTTATACTGGAACTGCATAATAGGGAAGCAATACCTGCTTTTACTAAAAGTATGGTGAATAAAGGAGCTGATCTTTATGAAGTAAAAATACTGAACGGACTTGAAGAGTGGTTTATGACACTGATAAGACAAAAATAAAACCCAACCAAATACTGACAATGCAAAATTTTATTACTGCCCTTAAAGCAGAACATATAAAGAAAAAAGGTACAGGAGCATATACGCTAAGCCTTATTTTAGGTGCTGTATCACCCATTATACTGGCTCTTGTAACTATAGTACAGAATATGCCTAATACACGCGGAATGCCATACAATTACTACATAGAGTTTATAGAAAAGTGCTTTGACGCGTTTGTAAACTTTTTTTTCCCATTGCTTATTATAATTACCGTGAGCCGTGTAACCCAGATTGACCATAAAAATGGGGGCTGGCAGTTAATGGAAACACAGCCTGTAAAAAAAATATCTATATATTTTTCTAAGTTTACAGTTGTGCTTGTTGCTAACTGTATCGCAATACTGTCATTAATAGTTTCCTGTTTTTTAGCTGCTTTAATAATCAGCCTGTTTATTGACATTCCTGAACAGGCTACTACAGAAATATTATTTGGCGAACTTGCTCTTATTTTTATCAGGCTCTTTTTAGCAGGGCTGTTCCTTACCGCGCTACAGTACGCAATATCTGTTTTACTTACAAGTTTTATATGGTCGGTGCTTATTGGTTTCTTTTTATTACTCCTCTATATATTCCTTAATGCCTTTAATATAGTGCCAGACTGGTATCCAATGGAATTGTTGGGCAAAGTTTCCGAATATAAAAAGGGAAGCGATTTAGGCTACTGGCTCACCTATTCTGAAGCTGTGAGTGTACTGTGTACTTTTATAATACTGTTTATTGGTTTTGAATGGTATAAGCATAAAAGGCTTAAGCTGGCATTTTTCAGCAGCCCAAGAAAATTTGCGATGGTGATGATTGTATTGATTGTTTTTGGTGGATTGCTTTTTTATACCCTTACGCCAAACACGATGCTGAAATATACAAAAACAGTAATAGCAGGTAAAATTGAAGGAGAAAGAAAAATACAGAACCTTTACATAAAAGACAGGTTTGTTGAAGATACTCTTGCAGTTATACCTGTAACGGATAATTCATTTCATTACGTAATAAAAAGTAATGTACCGTTAGATAATTATGCAGTTGTTTATGATGACTTAATGAGCACTCCACTTGTTTTTGCTACTAGCGACAGTATTTATATGGATACTAAAATGCATATAAACAGTGTAAATGTAAAAATTACAGGAACACGCCTTGCAGAAAATAAATATAACAGTGAACTAAAAGGCTGGAGCACGGTATCTTATTATATGCAACAAAACCAGTTTATGGATAATCCCTCTTTCATCATCAACCAGCTGGTAAGTGACTGGAAAGACGCGATGAAGGAATCCAATAAATTTAAAACAGCTGATAACTACATACCCAGGGAAGATTTTCAGCAGAAAAATAAAAAACTGATCACTCTATATTATCTTGGCTTGTGGGATGAATACCTCAAAAAAAGAAATGCACTATACCCAAATGATAAAACCGAGGAAACTGCCGAAATTAAGGAAATGAAAAGTACAGTTCCGCTTAATGATGAGAGTATGCTTAGTGATGAGGGTTATTTTAACTACATCCGCTCGCAAATGATAGCAGAAAATGATAATGATGACCTTGACGAAAACACAAAAGCCATTACCGCCATTGCAGCATTGCCTGATAATAATTTTAAAGATAAAATGCTGTACTGGCAGTTAAAGAAAAGCCTTGAAGAAGCTTCTGCCAAATCAGAAAGAGATATACTTATAGCAGAATATGCTTCTAAGTTTAAGGATAGCCGATATACAAACATTATACTTAATAAGAGCAGGGTAATACAAAAACTCAGCAAAGGGCAACCGGCACCATTATTTGCTGGCACAACGCTCGATAATCAGCCATTTAACATAGCCGACTTGAAAGGTAAATATGTAATTATAGATGTATGGGCAACATGGTGCGGACCATGTAAATACCAGTCGCCTTTTTATGAAAAATTTGCACTTAAATATAAAAAGCAGAATATTGAATTTGTTGCGCTTAGCATAGACGATAATATACAGGACTGGTTTGTAGATGCAAAGTCAAAATCAAAATCGGTTTTACAGGTGCATGTTAATGATAAAAAACAGTTTAGTAAAGAATATGATGCCCAAAGCATACCAAGGTTTATACTCATAGACCCTGATGGCAACCTTGTAAATTCTGCAATGCCTTTTCCAAGTGCCCCTATTTTTGAACAGGTATTGCGCCAGGAATTAGGTCTTGATGAACAAAAATAACTTTACTTTTGCCAAAGCATAAACATAATCAATACAAAAAATGAAAAAAATTGTTTGGAACTACGGTATTATTGCCGGGCTTATCAGCACCCTAGGTTTCATTATAACCGCGATAAATCCAGACGATATAGATATGGCTATAGGAATGGTATATGGATTTGCGATCATGCTTATTGCCTTTTCTCTAATATTCTTCGCTATTAAAAATTATCGTGATAAGCATAATGGAGGTATAATCGCTTTTGGGCAGGCATTTAAAATGGGGCTCTATATCTCTCTTATAGCATCAACTGTGTATGTAATAGCATGGCTTGTTACTTATTACCTTTTTATTCCCGATTTTTATGAACAGTATACGCAAAACTATCTGGAAAGAATGCAGGCATCAAACCTGCCACAGGCTACAATAGATGAAAATATAAAAGAAATGGAAAAATGGAATGAATCCTATAAAAATCCATTAATGGTCATTTTTATAACCTATACAGAAATTATATGGGTGGGTGTAGTAATGGCACTTATAGCTGCCAGTATTTTCAAACGAGAAACTTCTAAGACAGTTTAATTCATAATAAACTATAACTGTATCCGCTGTAACGCTTCTACTACATAGGTATGCATTACCTCTTTATAGTCAAGATGGGTAACAATGCGCAGTTTTCCCTTCCCTAATGAACTAATAAAAATATTTTTCTGCTTTAGCTTTTCAATTACCATTGCATCACTATACTGTTCTTTAACCGAGAATATAAGAATATTAGTTTCTACAGGCTCTACTTTTTCTACCCAGGGAAGTTGCTGTAATACTTCAGCTAAGTGCTTTGCCCGCTTATGGTCGTTATCCAGCCTGCCTACATTATTCTGAAGTGCATATAAGCCCGCAGCGGCAAGGTAGCCCACCTGTCGCATGCCTCCGCCCAGTATTTTGCGTATGCGTAATGCCCTGTTTATAGTTTCTTTGTCGCCAACAAGCACAGAGCCTACAGGACATCCTAACCCTTTGGAAAAACATACCGAAATAGTATCAAACAATTCTCCAAACTGTTTAGGGTGCTGTCTCTTGGCTACAAGCGCATTCCATAAACGGGCACCATCTAGGTGGTATTTAAGGTTGTTTTCTTTACAAACCTGCCTTATTTCTTTTAACGTTTCAATTTCATAGCATGCACCGCCTCCCTTATTGGTAGTATTCTCAATACAAACAAGGCTTGTTAACGGGCTATGATAAAAATCTGGCGGATTTATTGCATCTTTAACCTGTTTTGCTGTAATCATACCCCTGTCGCCATCTACAAGGCAACAGGATACTCCACTGTTGAAAGACGCCCCGCCCCCTTCATAATGAAACACATGAGCCCATTTATCGCAAATAAGCTGTTCACCCGGGTTGGTATGCAGTTTTATAGCTGTTTGGTTAGCCATAGAACCCGATGGAAAAAATAAAGCGGCTTCCATACCAAAAAGCGAAGCTACCGCTTCTTCAAGCTCTATAACGGTAGGGTCCTGTTTATAAACATCATCGCCCACTTTTGCCCTAAACATTTGCTGCAGCATTTCGTGAGATGGCTTGGTTACCGTATCGCTTACTAAATTTATTTCCATATATTGAAAAGGATAGCTTATTTTTGCAATTACAAAACTACATTTTTTATGACAAATACCGAACAGATTAAAGGTATTATAGAGCGCCTTGGTGCGCTGAGGAGGTATCTTTGACATCGACAGGAAGTTAATTGAGATTACCAACGAGGAAGAAAAAACTTTTGCTCCCGACTTTTGGAACAATGCCAAAGAAGCAGAACTTATTGTAAAAAACATCCGCTCTAAGAAAAAGTGGGTGGAAGATTACCAAAAAGCCAACGCCCTGGGCGAAGAGCTACAGGTAATGTATGAGTTTTACAAAGAAGGCGATGCTACCGAAGAGGAACTTGACAGCCATTTTGAGCAGACACTCACTTTTTTAGAAAACCTTGAATTCAGGAATATGCTTTCTGATGAGGGAGACAGCCTTAGCGCGGTAGTGCAGATTACTGCCGGAGCCGGAGGTACAGAAAGCTGCGACTGGGCATCTATGCTTATGCGTATGTACATGATGTGGGGCGAAAAAGAAGGCTATAAAATAAAAGAACTTAACTTTCAGGCGGGTGAGGTTGCCGGTATTAAAACAGTTACCCTTGAGTTTGAAGGCGATTATTCTTTTGGTTACCTTAAAGGTGAAAACGGCGTGCACAGACTGGTTCGTATCTCTCCGTTTGACAGTAATGCAAAAAGGCATACGTCTTTTGCATCGGTATATGTTTACCCGCTGGCAGATGATACTATAGAGATAGAAATAAGCCCTGCTGATATTTCATGGGAAACAATGCGCTCAAGCGGTGCAGGTGGGCAAAATGTAAATAAGGTTGAAACTGCCGTAAGGCTTCGCCACCACCCTACCGGGATTATTATCGAAAATTCAGAAACACGTTCGCAGTTAGATAATAAGACCAAAGCAATGCAGTTGCTTAAATCGCAGCTGTATGAAATTGAACTAAAAAAACGCCAGGCCGTGCGCGATGAGATTGAAGCCGGTAAAATGAAAATTGAATGGGGCTCGCAAATACGTAATTATGTAATGCACCCATACAAGCTGGTAAAAGATGTACGCACACAGCATGAAACGAGCGATGCCGAAAGTGTTATGAATGGAAATATTGATGAATTCCTTAAAGCCTACCTCATGATGATGGGGCAAAGACAGGAAGAGTAAACCATAATGCCATTTAGATAGTATTTCTGTTAAAATTATTAATATTTTAAAGTATGCTATTAAATGGCATAATAGGGAGTGTTTACAACATATTACCACTATAGTTATAAGATTATGCGCTTAATGTTTTTGCATTAAAATTAATTGTACTTTTATATGCAGGAATTTATGTACTAAACTAACTTAAAGAAATTCCGCCAATGATGTATGATAATGAGTACCATAAATCTTATTCCTCAAAATGACGTGCAAAGGCTTGAAAAGCTGCATGACTATCAGATATTGGATACACATTCTGAAGATACTTTTGATAATATTGCCTTAATGGCATCACAAATTTTTAATACGCCAAGTGCATTTATATCTTTTGTAGATGAGCACAGGGTTTTTTTAAAATCAAACTTAAGCACTTTACCCGTTAATGAACTTAAACGTGAACACAGTATATGTTCGCGCACAATACTTTGTGATGTTGTCACTGTTTACAATGACACCCACGAGCATGCAGACTTACTTACCAGCCCTTATGTAACTGAAGAAGGGGGTATCCGTTTTTATGCGGGGGCTCCTTTAAAATCACCTGAGGGACTGAACATGGGCACTATCTGTGTTGTTGACTCTGTACCAAGGGAAGTTAACCAGAGCCAGCTTGATATGCTTAAAACGCTTTCTAAAATAATTATCGACAAGCTGGAAAACAAGCTCCGATACAGGAAAAACCTTGAAGCGCAAATCAACCTTATGAATATTGCGCTGCACGAAATAAAAAATCCGCTGGCATCTATAAACCTTGCCAATGATATACTGAAAAAAGTAGATTCTAAAAGGGAACAGATGACTGATTTAATAAAGTCATCGGTTGGAAGGATACAGACAAAGCTGGCTGATTTATTAAAACAGTCTGAACAGGAAGAAGCACAGCTTATACTTTCTATAGAGGAAGTAAACCCGCACCAACTGTTTAAAAGGGTAATAAACAATTTTGAACTTTTAGCCCAGCGCAAAAAACAGGTTTTAGAACTTGACCTTTGCCCCGACCTGCCTAATATTTATGTTGACAGAGCAAAAATATCAGATGTGCTGCATAACTTAATCAGTAATGCCATTAAGTACTCCTATCATGGCTCTACTATACGGATTATGGCTAACACTATTGACAACCACCTGCAGATTGAAATTAAAGATGAAGGACAGGGACTCAATGAAGATGATGTAAATAAACTGTTTACTAAGTTTGCAAAATTAAGTTCGAAGCCTACCGGTAAAGAAACTTCAAACGGATTGGGCTTATCTATTACTAAATCTTTTGTAGAACTACATAGGGGAACAATACAGGCAACAAGCCCCGGTAAAGATCAGGGTACATCATTTATTGTATCACTGCCTATAAAGTATGAGGAAGAGGTACTGGAGCAGGAAGAACTGAGTTATTAATAATACATTTTATATATTTAAAAAGTTATTGTACTATGTGCAGTAACTTTTTTTATTTTTTATAAATGCATCAACACTTTATTATATATAAACCGTATGGCTATTTAAGCCAGTTTATTTACAACCTGAAACGAAATAAAAAACTTTTGGGAGAGCTTCATGATTTTCCTGAAGGCACAATGGCGATAGGCAGGCTTGATGAAGACTCTGAAGGTTTATTGCTGCTTACTACCGATGGTATGATGAGCGAAACTGTAAGGAGTAAAAAGGTAGAAAAAGAATATTATGCACAGGCTGACGGGCTGATAACCGAAAGGGCAATACAACAGTTGCAGCAAGGTGTTGAGATAGGCTTTAAAGGAACCCGCTACACTACCCTGCCCTGCAAAGCAAAAATACTTGCCACTCCCCCTGAATTTCCTGAACGGGGAAAGAAAATAAGAGATGAACGCCACGGCCCTACCTCTTGGGTTTCGATCACCTTAACCGAAGGTAAATTCCGACAGGTCAGGAAAATGACATCGGCTGTAGGTTTCCCTACACTCCGCCTTATAAGGGTACGCATTGGCAATATCCTTTTAGGCGATTTGCAGCCCGGCGAAGTGAAAGAAACAGACAGTATAGATGTTTAAAATTCTTCTATTGGTTCAATCTTAAAACCAGCACTTTTAATTGTTTTTATAACTTCATCTTTTACAGTACTTTCAGTTTTTAAAGTAAGTATTTTATCAGGATTATCTGTATTCACACTCCAGTTTTTAATGCCTTCAATTTTATTTAGTAACGGTGTTACTTTAGCTATGCATCCGCCACAGTTTATGGTTGTCTTAAATTTTAATTCAGTACTCATATTATATAATTTCAGTTTATAGTTTTTTAATTTTTAATAACAGGCTATTACTCACAACACTCACACTGCTAAGCGCCATTGCAGCACCTGCCAGCAAAGGGCTGAGCAAAAATCCGTTTATGGGGTACAGTACTCCTGCAGCAATGGGTATGCCTATTACATTATAAATAAAAGCCCAAAATAGGTTCTGCTTTATAGTAGCTACTGTTTGCCGCGATAACTTTACAGCCTGCGGAATCTTTATTAAATCGCTGGATATTATTGTCATTTTTGCTACGTCCATAGCAATATCGCTGCCTTTACCCATAGCTATACTCACATCTGCCTGGGCAAGGGCGGTACTGTCGTTTATTCCATCGCCCACCATAGCTACTACTTTGCCTTTTTGCTGTAACTCTTTAACAAAATCTGATTTTTGCTGTGGCAGTACCCCTGCCCTGTATTGTTTTATGCCTACAGCATCTGCAACGGCTTTTGCAGTCTGCTCATTATCTCCTGTCAGCATGTATACTTCAATACCTGATTTCTGCAGCATACTTACTGCTTCTGCTGAGGTTTGTTTTATAGTATCGGCGATAGCAATAGCGCACAGTACCTCTTTGTCATCTGCAAAAAACACAACTGTATTAGCTTCTGCAAGTTTTTCATTGTACCACTCGTTTACTTCATTACTTATTTTAATATTACGCTCATTTATTAAGGTAATGTTGCCAATAGTATAAACTGCATTATTATAAGTACCCTGAATCCCTTTACCTTCAATATTTTCTATGCTAACAGCATTGAAAAACTCTGCGTCACTCTCAAGATGCTTAACAACAGCTTCTGCTAGAGGGTGCTCTGATGATTTTTCTATAC
>JBQGDD010000367.1:0-1880 GCA_052038845.1 Dyadobacter sp.
TCTTCTGCTCTACGTCCTTCTTCACCCTCTTTAAGGGCACGGACAATCTGGGTTTCTGTAAAACGTGTCTTCTTCATTTTCAACTTAAATTTAAACATTGTAGTTCAGTTTTAAGCTGTCTGTTTTTTGGGGACACTTACAACCGTGCCGGTAATATCTACTTATCACAAAAAAACATATTGCACAAGCTTATGCAAAGCTGATAGCAAGGAAGAGAAAGAAGCTATTTCTTTGGACGTATAGCTCATATTTGAATTTAACTTTCTCAGTATATTTGGGGTTTATATTGAGTAATTATTGTATGATTAGACCGATTAAAGAAGTAGATTATCCACGTTTAATGGAAATCCTGAAAAAGCTTTTAAAGACCCTTACTCGGTTTGTATAAATCAATCATTATCAAAGAATTTATATTTAATTTCATTGTCTTCACTCGTTTCGTAATCCTACCACATATACTATCTATCACTACAGAATATTAAAGGACGAAATATTTTATTGCAGGAGAAAAACGACAGAATTTAGTTGATCAAACAGCTTATAAAATGCTGATTTTCTGATTTTTATGAAATCATCGACTCATATCCTTACATCGCACAAACAGTTCGCCTTATGAAACAGTACCTGAAGATAAAAGAAATAATATTGTAGACAGACTTGTCTGTCTACAAGTTATTGTATACATTTGCTTGTATATAAGTGTAACGAAATGAGTAATCCCAGAGATAGAATTATTGATACTGCTTCGCGACTGTTTCATCGACAGGGCTATAATAGCACCGGAATTAATCAGATTATTCGCGAAGCCAATGTGGCCAAGGCGACTTTTTACCAACACTTTAAATCAAAAGACGAGCTATGTGTTGCGTACTTGAATGCGAGACATGAATATTGGTTTTTAGAACTGATGACATACGTATCAAAATCAGCAAGCACACAGCGCAGCGTATTATCTGCATTTGATTTTATCATTTATATGAATGAAAAGGAACAATTTAGAGGATGCAGTTTTTTGAACATATTGTCGGAAATATCAAACGAGCAGGATCAGATACTTTCTGTGATACAAGCACACAAAAATGATCTGAGAACATTCTTTGACAATGAGATCGGAGAAGATTTATTATCTGCTCATATCTATCTGTTGTTTGAAAGTGCAATTATTGAAAGCCAACTCTTTAAGTCGAATGAGTTGATCGATAAATCGAAGAAAATCGTGAACAGTTTATTTTAAGTTATATAATTATGGAACAGAAACATCCCTTACCTCCATTTACTTTGGAGACTGCAAAACAAAAAATCCAAATGGCGGAAGATGCTTGGAATAGCAGAAACCCTGAAAGAATATCGTTGGCGTATACCATTGACAGTGAATGGCGAAATAGAAACCTATTTATCAATGGTCGGGAAGAAATTGTGAAATTCTTAGCCGATAAATGGGAAAAAGAATTGGACTACAAACTTCGAAAAGAATATTGGTCGCATACCGACAATAGAATTGCCGTAAGATTTGAATATGAGTACAGGAACAAAGAGGGCAGATGGTTTAGAGCCTACGGCAACGAAAATTGGGAGTTTGATGAAAACGGCTTAATGAAAAAGCGATATGCCAGTATCAACGACCTCGAAATAAAAGAAACTGACAGGCACTTACGATAAAAAGTACGAAAACTTGTCGAAAACATGGTTTTATGCATCTAATAAATATCTATTTTCACGTTCGTATACTGAGTGAAAAGGAAGTGGAATAGTAGTGAATAAGTTTGCCGCCAATTTATACACTTAACCTAAGATTTGTCTCTTAATTGAGTGTATAATCTATACCATTCCAACCAGCGCAGTGCGAAAATTTAACATATCATCCGGTAAACTTTAAAATT
>JBQGDD010000368.1:0-9982 GCA_052038845.1 Dyadobacter sp.
ATACAATAAACAATGCCATGCTGGACAGCCACAACGTCATACCCATTCCTGATCCCGGGTGTGCCTGAGGCAGTGCACTTAGCGGTGGGTAAATCACCCATCCACCAGCTGCCGGACCTTGTTGCAGGAAAAGAGATCCGAACATGATGATACTGGCCAGGAAGAAGAACCAATATGACAACATATTCATAAAACCGGATGCCATATCCCTTGCACCAATCTGTAATGGAATAAGCAGGTTACTAAATGTACCGCTTAAGCCCGCAGTAAGTACAAAAAATACCATTATAGTACCGTGTATTGTAACCAGTGCCAAATAGATATCATTACGCATTACCCCGTTTGGAGCAAACTTATCACCTAAAAGAACCTTAAAAATAGTAAAAGACTCCTCAGGCCATGCTATCTGCATACGGAATAGTATTGACATTACAATACCAATAATACCCATTATGATACCGGTAATAAGGTATTGCTTGGCAATCATTTTATGGTCAATACTAAAGATGTACTTTGTTATAAAAGTTTCTTTGTGGTGGTGATGACCGTGATCTTCATGACCGTGTATTTCGTGTCCTACTGCTGACATATTTTTTTAATTTGAAATATATTAAAAAAGATTACTTTTTTCTTATTAATTGAGCTACCGCTGTTGAATCTGCAACTGCAACAGTATCTATATCTTCTGCTTCAGGGGCAGGTTCAGTATCTGCTTGTTCAACAGCCTTTTCTGCTTCCTTTTGAGATTCTTTTACTGCCGCACCAAGTGTTTTTCTTTCACTTAGCCACTTATTAAAATCAGCCTCTTCATCAACAACTACCTTCATCTGCATATTGTAGTGCGATGCACCGCATATTTTATTACAAAGTAAAAGATAGTCAAAAGTATAAGGATCTAAAGGCGACTCACCTTTGGCGGCAAGCTCTGCGCTTTTCTTAGACCTTATCCTGTTGATGTTTGCAACTTTATCAACAATATCCGGATCCTGACGCATCTCATCTGTAGTGACGGTAGGTGTAAATCCAAATTCAGTTACCATACCCGGCACAACATTCATCTGCGCCCTGAAGTGAGGGAAGTAAGCAGAGTGAAGTACATCCTGAGAGCGGAATTTAAATATTACTTTCCTTCCTTTTGGTAAATGCAGTTCATTAGCTGTTATATCATCAGCCGCATTTGGGTCAGACATATCAACACCCATAGTATTTACACCTTCTATGTACCTTACGTTTGCCTTACCTAAAACACCATCTTCACCGGCATAACGCACTTCCCAGCCAAACTGCTTGGCATAAACTTCAACATATAAAGCTTCGTTTTCTTCATCGTCAAGGAACATGATATTTGTCCAGGCATATAAACCATACAGGATTAAACCTGCAAGAACAATTACCGGGATAATAGTCCAGATGAACTCTAATTTATCATTATCAGCATAATAAAAGGCAACTTTACCTTCTTTACCTCTGTATTTAAATGCAAAGTAATGTAGTAAAAACTGTGTAATAGTCTGTACTGTAAAAATAAGCCACATAGAGATAGCCATAAGGTTATCTACCTGCGGTCCATGTTCAGAAGCTGGGGTACCCAATACTAAGTGTCCCCATTTAATCAAAGAATAAATTGTGAATACATAAATGAAGCCAACAAAGGCAAACATCAAGTAACCATTAACATTATTATCTCTGTCATTAGCCACCTCAGGGTTTGCATTATAAGCTGTACCCACCTGAGTTAAGTGAAATATTTTAGTTAACTGCCATATTGCAATGCCTAATAAAACTAAAACTATAATTATCAATAAACCTGTCATTTGTTTATTTCTTTAAATATTAATAATGAAAATGCTTACTTTCCTCGATTAACGGGTTGCGTTTTGCTAATAATGGTGCTTTTGCAAGAGCTGTAAATACTACAAATATGAATAATCCGAGGAAGAAAAATATCGCCCCAATCTCACCTGCTCCAATAAACCACTGATCACCCACTGTAGCCGGCATAATCATATTGAAGAAATCAATATAATGTCCGCAAAGTATTACAATACCAGCCATAACTATAATCCATGATAGACGTTTAAAGTCAGTATTGATTAATATCAGTACCGGGAAAATAAAGTTCATGGCAACCATACCAAAGAACGGAAGGTTATAATCCTCAATTCTTGTAACAAAATAAGTTACCTCTTCCGGTATATTAGCATACCATATAAGCATAAACTGGGAGAACCAAAGGTAAGTCCAGAAAATACTGATACCAAACATGAATTTAGCTAAATCGTGTATATGGCTTGTATTAATATACTCTAAATAGCCCTGTGCTTTTAAGTATAGTGTTACCAAAGCAATAACTGTAATAGCGCTTACAAAGAAGCTTGCAAATACATACCATCCAAACAGTGTACTGTACCAGTGTGGGTCAACCGACATAATCCAGTCCCATGACATGATAGACTCTGTTACGATAAAGAATACAAGGAAACCTGCAGAAGCCTTAAAGTTTTTCTTGTAGTACACATTATCATTAGCGTCATCCTGCAAAAGAGAGTTCTTTCTTGAATATTGACGGTATAAAATCCATCCACCCATAAAGATAGCAGCCCTTATAAGGAAAAAAGGAGCATTTAAGTAACCTGTTTTACCCTGTATTAAATGGTCGTTAGCAACAACTTCTGGATCCATCCATATAAAAAGGTGATGCCAGTGCAGTACACCCGCTACCAATAATGCAAATACAATTATAGAACCTGGTATAAGATAGCTACTGATACCTTCCATAACCCTGAACAATACAGGGGACCACCCGGCCTGAGCCGCATTTTGTATAGCATAGAAAGCTAAAGCCCCTAATGATATAAGCATAAAGAAAATAGCTGCTACATATACAGCCGCCCAAGGCTTATTTTGAAGCTGGTGCAATACGTGCTCTAAATGCTCGTGGTGCTCATCATGCGAAGCGTGTGCATCTTCATGACTGTGGCTGCCTGTAACGTGTTTATCTTTTATTTCCTGATGTTCCTTATTGCTGTGTATTGCATGGTCAGTTGCATCACTATGCTGATCAGAATGAACCTGTTGTGTAGTATGGGCATGAGAATCGGCATGGTGCCCATCATGGTGGCTTTCTGCCTCAAGTATTCTTTCTACGTCTTCTACGGTTTTAGGTGCAGTAAAAAAACTATAGCCAACCCCAAGGATACCAAGAACCATCAGGATAAGAGAAAAAGTTTTTAATTTACTTGAAAATGTGTACATATTTATATGCTTTCAGTGTTCTACAATTATAATTCACTCCTTAATTTCAGCACATAGTGCGTTACCTGCCATCTTTCTTCCTGAGTAAGCTGGTTAGCATGCGAACCCATTGAGTTTAGTCCGTATGTTACTACGTGAAAAATACTTCCTTCAGTAATTGCCCTGTCTTTGTAGTTAGGTACACCCAGAAATTTTTCCCTCTCAACAAGGTTTCCTTTACCGTCACCTTTATCACCGTGGCATATTGCACAGTAAATGGTGTAAAGCTGGCTAGCCTCTGCCTCATTAATTTCATCAGCAGCTAAAGGAGATTTAAGTGTAGCTTTTGCAAGCTCATAGCCTTCATTTGTATTTTCATACTCATAAGGAGAAAACCCTCTTGGTATAGAACCTTTAGCCGGTATCTGACCTTCTTTTCCGTTAGGGAAAGCATCAGATTCAGAATACGTTTCGTATGCTAAAGATTCGTACATATTTGGGAAATACTGATAATTTGGCCGTGACTTGTCAAAGCACGAAGTGAATGTTGCAGATACACAAACCAATAATGCTATTTTATATAATGCTTTCATATTCTCTTAATGCTTTTCAATTACTTTTACTTCCACAGCACCTGTGTTCTCAAAGAATGATACCAACTGTTCAACATCTCCGTGAGCAGCAACCTCCATTAAAAAATGATCATCTGTAGTCCTTACATCAGGATTTTCAGCTTCTTTAAAGGGCCATAATTTACTTCTCATATAAAAAGTTATAACCATTAAGTGAGCTGCAAAAAACACTGTCATTTCAAACATTACAGGTACAAATGCAGGCATATTCTGGATGTAGCTGAAACTTGGCTTACCACCTATATCCTGTGGCCAGTCGGCAATCATGATAAAATACATCATTGATGTTGCTACAGAAAGACCTACCAAACCATATAAGAAAGAGGTAATAGCTAACCTGGTAGGAGCAAGTCCCATGGCTTTATCCAAACCGTGTACCGGGAAAGGCGTATAAATTTCTTCGATATGATGATGAGCAGCACGCGTAGTCTTTACTGCATCCATCAGGATATCATCATCATTGTACAATACATGTATTACTTTATTACTCATATCTTAATGATTATGTTCTGAATGTGAATTATTGTTATGCCCTTCCTGCTCTCTTTTTCTTTTATAAGTTTCGCTGGATGTTTTCATGATAGATTTTACCTCTGCCTGTGCAATTACAGGGAAACTTCTTGAGTATAAAAGGAACAGTACGAAAAAGAAACCTATTGTACCGATAAAGAAGCCCGCATCAACAAAAGTTGGCTGGAACATAGTCCATGAAGACGGCAGGTAATCCCTGTGAAGCGATGTAACGATAATTACAAAACGCTCAAACCACATACCTACGTTTACTACAATTGATATTATAAACGAAACAATTATACTTGTCCTGATCTTTTTAAACCACATTACCTGCGGAGAGATAACATTACAGGTCATCATCAAAGCATAAGACCACCAGTAAGGACCTGTAGCCCTGTTAAGGAAAGCATACTGCTCATACTCAACACCTGAATACCATGCAACAAAAAGCTCAGTAATATAGGCTATACCTACAATAGAACCTGTAATCATGATAATGATGTTCATTAACTCGATATGCTGTACTGTAATATATGCTTCAAGGTTAGAAACTTTTCTCATAATGATAAGAAGGGTGTTAACCATTGCAAATCCAGAGAAGATAGCTCCCGCAACAAAGTAAGGCGGAAGGATAGTAGTGTGCCATCCCGGTATTACCGAAGTAGCAAAGTCAAAAGATACGATAGTGTGTACAGAAAGTACAAGTGGAGTTGCCAAACCGGCAAGTACAAGAGAAACCTCTTCAAAACGCTGCCAGTCTTTAGCCCTTCCGCTCCATCCGAAACTTAATATTGAATAAACTCTTTTTGTAAAAGGTGTTATAGCCCTGTCCCTAAGCATTGCAAAGTCTGGTAATAGCCCTGTCCACCAGAAAACCAATGACACAGAAAGGTAGGTAGAAATTGCAAATACGTCCCAAAGAAGTGGCGAGTTAAAGTTAACCCATAAAGAACCAAACTGGTTAGGGATTGGCATTACCCAGTAAGCAAGCCAAGGACGCCCCATGTGGAATACCGGGAACATAGCCGCCTGTATTACCGAGAAAATTGTCATTGCCTCCGCAGAACGGTTAATTGCCATTCTCCATTTTTGACGGAATAATAAAAGCACTGCAGAAATAAGCGTACCGGCGTGACCAATACCTACCCACCAAACGAAGTTAGTAATATCCCAGGCCCAGCCAATTGTTTTATTTGATCCCCAAGTACCGATACCTGTTCCTACAGTGTAGGCAACACAACCAACACCCCAAAGGAAAGCGGCAAGTGCTATGGAAAAAGCTATCCACCATTGCTTATTAGCCCTTCCTTCCACAGGTCTTGCAACATCAATTGTTACATCGTGGTAATTTTTATCACCTATAATTAAAGGTTTTCTAATGGGTGCTTCGTAATGAGACGACATATCCTTTATATTGTTTCTTATTAATATTATTTATTAGGTATTCCTTACTTTAACCTGGAAGAAAACATTTGGTTTTGTACCTATATGCTCCAATAGGTGATACATCCTGTCGCTTTCTTTAAGTTGTGTAACAGTATCCTCTGCGTTATTTATATCACCAAATACAATAGCTCCGGATCCGCAGGCTTCAGAACAAGCTGTATAGAACTCATCCTTATTAACAGGACGGCCTTCATTTTTAGCTTTTAGTATAGTAGCCTGGGTCATTTGGATACATAGAGAACATTTCTCCATAACACCTCTTGAACGTACATTAACATCCGGGTTGATTACCATACGGCCTAAGTCGTCATTCATGTGGTAATCAAACTCACTGTTTTTGTTGTACAGGAACCAGTTAAAACGGCGCACTTTATAAGGACAGTTATTTGCACAGTAACGGGTACCAACGCAACGGTTATAAGCCATATGGTTTTGCCCCTGGCGTCCGTGAGATGTTGCCGCAACAGGACAAACAGTTTCACATGGTGCATGGTTACAGTGCTGACAGAATACCGGCTGGAAAGCAACCTGTGGATTTTCAGCAGGATCCTCCATAGCATTAAACGTACTAACAGAGTCAAATAAACCTGAAGCAGCTTCCTTAACTTCTACATCACCTGCAAAGGTATCCTGAGAAGAGTAATATCTGTCAATACGCAGCCAGTGCATATCACGGCTTCTTCTTACTTCGCTTTTACCTACCACCGGTACGTTATTTTCTGCGTGGCAGGCAATTACACATGCCCCACAGCCTGTACATGCATTAAGGTCTATTGACAGATTGAAGTGATGCCCTGTAGTCCTGTCAAACGATTCCCAAAGGTCAACACTTGCAGCAGGCACTTCTTTATGGTCTAAAGATACTACCGGAACAATATTCCATTCAGAAGCATCTTTTTCATTATAATCTTTAAGGGTCGTTTCTTTTATAATATCTCCCCTACCCATTAATGTTTTTTGCAGCTGCACACAGGCAAACTCATGGTCTCCACTCTCTTTAGTCAGTTTAACAGACTGTAATGAGCTAAAGTTGTTGTAAAGGGTGTAAGCGTTTACACCTACCTGCATTTCTTTCTTCATGGCAGCTTTACGGCCGTAACCCAATGCAAGACCTACAGTTCCCCTTGCCTGCCCCGGCTGAATGATAACGGGTACTTTTTCAAGTTTTTTACCGTTAGCTTCTATAGTAACATAGCTTCCGTTTAATCCTCCGTTAGCTACATTATAGTTTTCAAGCTCTAACCTTTCAGCATCAAATTTAGAAACGGTAACATAGTTATCCCAAGACACCCTTGTAACAGGGTCAGGGAATTCCTGAAGCCATGGGTTGTTAGCCTGCTGACCGTCCCCTATACCTATTTTAGTATAAAGAACCATCTCTAAATCAGCAGATTTTTTAGCCTGCGCAAGTTTTGAAGCCGCACCGGCAAAGTCTGCACCTCCTGTAGCTACCACAGGAACCTCAGTAACATTAACACCATCATGAACCAGTTGGTTCCATGATTTACCTGTATAATAAGAAGCAGAAGCTGCTTTTAAATAGTCATAATAAGACTGTGAGTTACCACTCCACAACAATAAAGCCTCCTGTAACTGCCTTGTATTGAATAAAGGACGGATAGTAGGCTGTGTTAAACTGTAATAACCTTTAGCGATGCTTACATCACCCCATGATTCAAGGTAGTGAGGGGCAGCCGCAGCAATTGTTGTTAAAGATGCTGTTTCATCTTCTTTCATTGTAAATGCTACAGAAAGCTTAACCTTAGCAAGACCTGCTTTAAAGTCTTCGCTTTGCGGTAAAGTATATACAGGGTTTACACCACTCATAATAAGCGTATGCACAGATCCTGCTTTCATATCATTTACAAGCTGGGCAACATCCCTGTTATTTCCTTTACGGATAAGGCGTGCACCACCAGGGTTAAATGCTTCAGAGTTAAGAGCCGCATTTATAGCAATTACAAGCATCTGGGCATGAATATCATCAAGTCCGGAAACTAAAACACCTTTAGACCCTTTAGCTTTAAGCTGCTGCGCAGCATTCATTACAGCCTCTTCATAAGCTTTATTAGCAAAAGCCGGAGTACTTACAGAAGAACCAGTAATTACATTGTATATTTTTACAAGCGCATATTTTTGCTCAGTAACGGTAAGCGGAATACGCTTATCAGCATTAGCTCCTGATAAAGACATGTTAGACTCTATCTGTATATGCCTTGACATTTTTCCGTTTTTAGGTATACGCCCTTCGGCATAGCCTGTATCACAGCCACCTCCCTGCCAGTCACCAAGAAAATCAGCACCTACAGAAACAATAATATCTGATTTAGAGAAATCATAATCAGCCAAACCTCTTTCACCGTAAACCGCTTCAAAAGCATCAAGTGCTTCAGATGCAGATACAGCATCATAAACCACGTGCCTAAAGTTAGCATACTTAGCACCAAACTCAGCAATTAGCTTATCTGTAGAAGGACTCGCCATTGTGTTGGTAAGTAAAACAACCTGACCCCCATTAGCAGCAGCCTGTGCAAGGCTGTTTCTAACTTCAGCATCAACAGCTTCCCATGTAGCAGGCTTACCTTTTACCATAGGCTCTTTTAAACGCATACTGTCATACAGCGATAAAACAGAACCGTAAACCCTGGCGTTTGGTTTTATTTTTGAACCTTCAAGGTAGTTATTCTCAACTTTTATAGGACGACCCTCGCGGGTTTTAACCAGTATATTAGCAAAATCAAAACCATCAGCTATAGTTGTTGCATAGTAATCAGCAACACCCGGTATGATTTCTTCAGGCTGAACCACATAAGGTATAGACTTAATTACAGGCCCCTCACAAGCCGCAAGCGATGCTGCCGCTGTACTAAACCCTACGTATTTTAAAAAGTCACGACGGCTTGTAGACGATGAAGACAGAGCGTCTTTATCACCAAGAAATTCATCTGTAGGAATTTCTTCAACAAACTCATTGTTTCTCAGCGTCTCAACAATAGAGCTGTTATCATTTAGCTCTTCAACACTTTGCCAGTATTTTTTGTTTGATGCCATGTTATATATAGATATTAGCTTCTTATAAAATTATTAATAGTGACATTTACCACACTCAGTACCACCCATATCAGCAGCAGTCAGTCTTTGCTTACCATACTTTTTAGCAAGCTCATCGTGGATTTTTTCGTAGTATTCATTACCCTCAATCTTAACATCGGTTTCACGGTGACAGTTAATACACCAACCCATAGTTAACGGAGAGTGCTGCTTCATAACCTCCATAGTCTCTACAGGACCGTGACAGGTTTGGCACTCAATTCCCGCAACTGAAACGTGCTGAGAGTGGTTAAAGTAAACAAAGTCAGGAAGGTTATGTATTCTTACCCACTTAACTGGTTTTTGCTTACCTGTATAAGCCTGGTTAGCTTTATCCCAACCTACGGCATCATAAAGTTTTTGTATTTCAGCAGTATAAAAATCTTTAGAGTAATCTACATACGTAGAATCTGCATCACCTTCAAATTCTGCAATGTTTTTATGACAGTTCATACACACATTAAGCGATGGTATCCCTGATGTTTTACTAACCCTTGCAGATGAGTGGCAATACTTACAGTCGATACCGTTATCTCCGGCGTGTATTTTATGTGAAAAGTGTATCGGCTGGATTGGCTCATACCCTTGGTCAACACCTATCTGCATAAGATAACCATACAGGAAGTATGATGCCGACAACAATAAAAGCACTACAGTAACCAAAACAAGGAACTGGTTTTTAGCGTATGCTTTCCATATTGAAACCGAAGGAGTCGTTTCAACCACATTTATACCGTTAGCCGCAGCAACCTTTTTCAGTGTCTTGTTTACAAGAACAAGCATTACAATAAGAACCACTAGCACAAGCACCAAAGCGCCAAGCACAAGTTCGTTAGAACCGCCACCTGAAGCCTGTACAACATCACCACCTGCACTTTGAGACGGAGGAGGCGTAGCGGCCGGCTGAGAGGTATATGCCAGAATATCATCTATATCCTGATCTGAAAGCTGAGGAAACGGAGTCATAACCTGTCGGTTGTTCTCCTCAAAAAGCTTTACCGCAACAGGATCTCCCGCCTTGATAAGCTCACTACTGTTTCTTATCCACCTGTACAGCCACTGGCGGT